>DAOVGU010000090.1 GCA_030672255.1 bacterium | reverse complement strand
GAATTCGGGAGATTAAAACCAGACATATCCCGGATAATCACCCCTTCTCTTTCTAACCTCCGGCAGAGAAGTTTAGCGTTTCTTTTCAGGTCAAAGCAGATAAAGTTTGTCTGGCTGGGAATATAGAAAAGAGCTAAATCTTTTAAATCCTGATAGAGATATCTTTTTTCTTTATGATTATTTTCTCTTGTCTTTTTAAGATGCTCCTTATCATTCAAAGCGGCAGTTGCGGCTATCTGGGCTGAGGAGGAGGTATTAAAGGGTGGACGAATCCTATTCATATGTTCAATAATTTCTCCTCTGGCTATTCCATAGCCAATGCGCAAACCGGCTAAACTGAGAGATTTGGCAAAGGTGCGGGCAATGATGATATTTTTCTTGCTTTTCAAATAAGGAAATGCTGAACCAAAATCCTTATCCTCCACATATTCCAGATAAGCCTCATCGGAAAGGATGATCAGATTTTCCGGCACCTTTCTCATAAATTTTCTTATTTCCTCCTTTTTAATGATTGTGCCGGTAGGATTGTTGGGATTGCAGAGAATAATCATTTTTGTTTTTCTATTGATTGCTTCAAGCATTGCGGAGAGATCAAGTTTATAATCCTTTAGTGGAATTAAAATGGGAACAGCGTCTCTTAATTTAATAAGACCTTTATAGATAATAAAGGAAGGGTCAGGAATAATTACCTCCTCCCCTGGATTGACAAATGTCTCCAGAGCCATCGCGATGATTTCACTGGAGCCATTACCCAAGATAATATTTCCCCTTTTTAATTTTAATTTTTTGGCCAATTCATTTCTTAAATAATAACCATTGCTATCAGGATAAAGATTAATTTTTGAGAGAGAATCTTCCAGTGCCTTGATCACCCTTTTTGAGGGAGGAAAGGGGTTTTCATTGGAAGCAAGTTTAATAATATGGGAAATTTTTCTTTCCCTTTTTAGTTGAGAGATAGGTTTACCTGCCTGGTATGGCTTTAAGCCTAAAACAACCTTTCTTGTCAATTTTTCAATCATCGTTAAGGAAGGATAAAACCAACCTTTTCATAGACTCTTTTCAAAGTTTCTTCAGCACGCCTTGTTGCTTCTTGAGCCCCCTGTTTAAGAATCTTATAGATATAATCTTTGTTCTTCATAAGTCTTTGATACTCATCCTGTATTGGGCGCAGCTTCTCTACAATCATCTCTCCCAAATTTTTCTTAAATGTCATATAATTTTTATCAATATATGCCTCTTCTATCTCTTGGAGTGATTTTTCTGAAAGAGCGGAATAGATAGCTATCAAATTACTTATACCTGGTTTTACCTCGCTCATCTTTATCTCTGTCCCTGAGTCGGTCACTGCTGCTCTTATCTTATTTATAATAGTAGGTGGTTCATCCAAGAGAGCAATATAATTGTCGGCATTGTTGTCTGACTTATCCATCTTATGGGCAGGTTCAAGTAGACTCATTATCCTGGCTCCAATTTTAGGAAAGTAGGGTTCTGGAATTTTAAATGCCTTTCCATACAAATTATTAAAACGTATCGCGATGTCTCTGGTTATCTCTAAGTGTTGTCTTTGATCATCTCCAATAGGTACAATATCGGTTTGATACAGTAATATATCGGCTGCCATCAATACTGGATACACATAGAGTCCAGCATTAATGTTAGTAGGATGTTTTTTTGATTTATCTTTGAATTGAGTCATTCTATTTAATTCTCCCATATAAGTATAACATCCGAGAATCCAAGTTAACTCTGTATGAGCCTTGACATGTGATTGGACAAAGAGAGTGCTTTTTTTTGGATCTATACCACAGGCAAGATATTGAGCAATAAAAGATAGACAACGAGAACGAAGCGCTTGAGGCTCCTGCCTCACTGTTATTGCATGCATGTCTACCAATACAAAGAGGCAGTCATATTCTTTCTGCATCTTCACCCAGTTTTTCAGGGCACCGATGTAATTCCCTATGGTAAGATTTCCGCTGGGAGATATACCGCTTAACAATACTGGCTTATTACTTTTTTTCATTGTATGGAATTTCCTTTTTTAACCGCAGATACACGCAGATGAACACAGATTAGAATACTACTGTCATTCCTGTGAAAACAGGAATCTATAACTAAAAGACAGTTACGAATAAAACGAATGATAGCGAATAAGCTCGAATAAAAGAATATAGATTCCCGCTTACTGACTGCGGGAATGACATTTCGTGTTATTTTATTTGCAGTATCTGCGTATATCTGTGTTAATCTGTGGTTTCATAATTTATTTATAGAAAGCAGAATAAGCCTGATAGGTGGAATAGATATCGGCTTTATGCGCAATCTCTAAGGGCGCATGCATGGAAAGAAGGGGTGTTCCGCAGTCAATTACCTCGCAATTATATCGGGCTAAATATTTTGCCACCGTTCCCCCTCCTCCCTTATCAATCTTCCCTAATTCTCCTGTTTGCCAGATAACCTTTCGTTTTTCAAATAAGTTTCGTAGATAGGCAACAAATTCGGAACTTGCCTCACTACTTCCAAATTTACCTCCATGTCCCGTAAACTTAGTAAGTACAACCCCACAGCCAATTCGGGGACTATTCCTTAGTTCGCTGACATCTTTATAGGTAGGGTCAACTCCGGCATTAACATCCGCAGATATAGCCTTTGAAGCAAAAAGAAGCTCACGCAGTTGAGATTCGCCTGCGGAAGGAGTGGTGAGGCGCAATATTTTAGAGAGGAAGGAGAGCAGGAATGTTGATTGAATACTTGTCGTTCCTTCACTGCCGATTTCTTCTTTGTCAACAAAGAGACAGATGGAGGTAATTTGCGGTTTTTCCAACTCACAAATTGCTCTTAAAGAACTGTAAGCGCAGACTCGGTCATCCTGACCATAACTAGCGATTAAACTTTTATCAAAACCAAGGTCCCTCGCTTCTCCGGCCGGGACCGCCGCAATCTCGCTGCTGACCAAATCCTCTTCCGTTATCTGATAGTTTTTGTTCAGGTATTCTAAAACCGCCAATTTTATTCTTTCTTTTGCCTCTTTATCTTTATGGGGGGTACTTCCCACTAAAATATTTAATGCTTCTCCTTCAATGCCTTCCTTTAAACTTTTTTTCATCTGGTCGGCGGCAAGATGAGGTAAAAGGTCAGTGATGGAAAAAACAGGTTCCCCTTTTCTTTCACCAATGATCAGATTTATCCTTTTACCATTTTTCAAAACAACAACTCCGTGCAGCGCCAAAGGGATGGTAACCCATTGATACTTCTTAATTCCTCCATAATAATGAGTTTTGAGAAAAGCGAGATTTTCTTCTTCATAGAGAGGATGTGCCTTTAAGTCAAGTCGCGGAGAATCGGTATGAGAGATAATAATTTGAACTCCTTTTGAAATTGGTCTTTCCCCTAAAAACGCCAGTACCAGGTTTTTCTCACGATTGACCGCATAAACCTTCTTTCCTTTGAACCCTTTTTTTATCTTCTCTAAGGGAACAAAACCCGCTTTTTCTGCTATTTTTATGCTTTCGGTTACCACTTCCCATTCCGTCTTTCCCCGGGTTAGAAATTCCCTATATCCTTCAGCAAAGTTTAATGCTTTTCTTCTTGATTTCTCATCCAATTCATCCCAGACCAACTTTCTCTTATAGAGTAACTTTTTCTCTAAGGGACTTTCCTTTTTCATTTGTCTCCTTTTCCAATGCGGGGGTCGGTAACCCGTTGAACCTTAACAACCTTTTTCTTTTTAGAGGTTTTCTTCAAACCTTCCAACAACTCCTCATACTCTTCGCGGTTCACCGGAAGAGAAACCGCTTTATTCTTTTTCCCGGAAAGAATGAGGGCGTTGATAAACTCCACACTTTTAATTCCATCCTCTCCCGGAGAAAGAAGTCTTTCTCCCTGGAGGATACAGCGGGCAAAATTTCTGGTAATGGCGCCATGACCTGTTTCGCATTCGGGAAAGTCCAATTTTTCCTCAACGGCATCTAATCCTCCCCACATAGATGTATTCTTAACTATAAATTCCGGGATAGAGGTTTTTAGAGAATAAAATTTGAGGGTTTCATTTTCCAGGATAAGATTTCCCTTATCCCCGGCAATTTCAATTCGCATTCCTGTAGGCGCCTCATCGGTAGATGTAAGATAATAGCCCCAGGCTCCATTAGGATATTCTAAAAGTGCATCGGCTTCATCCTCAACTTCAATATCATGGAGTCTTGTTCTGACCCTCGCCGTCACTCGGGAAGGCATTCCACTCAAAAGCATAAAAAGGTCAATTCCGTGTGGAGCCTGATTGATCAGGACTCCTCCACCCTCTCCCGCCCAGGTGGCGCGCCAGATGCCGCTA
>DAOVGU010000203.1 GCA_030672255.1 bacterium | reverse complement strand
TGTCTGGGGAATCTCTTTGATTTTAACCCGGAAAGAGATATAGTTGGTTATGAGAAACTTTTAGAGGTTGACCGTTGGGCAATGGAAAAAGCAAGAGAAATATTGAATAGAGCAGAAGATTACTACGAAAATTTTGATTTTCATAATATCTTTACAATTGCCTATAATTTCTGTAATCAGGAACTTTCCTCCTTCTATTTCGATACCCTAAAGGACAGACTATACACTTACGGGAAAGAATCGAAGGAGAGGAGATCGGCCCAGACCGCCATTTACCAGATTACCATTTTCCTCCTTAACATTCTTGCTCCCATTCTTTCCTTTACCACAGAGGAGGTCTGGCAGAATTTTCCGAAGAAAAAAGATGATACCCTCAGTGTGCATCTTTTAGCCTGGCCAGCGAGAAAAAAGGTAAATGAAAAATTACTTTCTCGATGGGAAAGGTTTCTAGAATTAAGGAAGAAAGTATTAAAGGCATTGGAGGAGGCGAGAATCAAAAAAATTATTGGCAGCAGTATGCAAGCAAGAGTGATTCTTTCGCTTCCGGATGAGGAGACGATTAAGTTTTTAAAAACCTTCTCCCGCTTACCGGATCTTCTCCTTGTGGCCGAAGTAGAAATAGAAAAGCAAAAGGAATTTAAAATTAAGGTTGAGCGGACAGGCCACCAAAAATGCAGTCGCTGCTGGGTTTATCATCAATCGGTCGGCAGGAACAGAGAATATCCGGATTTATGCGAAAAATGTAGGGGTCAGGTCTCAACATTTGACAAAATGCCATAGGGTTGAACACGTAAAGAATTTTGTCAAATGTTGAGACCTGACCCCATCCACAAAAATGAAGATAATCATTGATGGTTATAACCTCATCTGGGCCGTGCCCGAATTAAGGAAAAAGGTACTAAATGAGCAAAGAGAAATTAATCTTGCCGAGGGAAGGAAGGGTCTGCTTCATCTCTTAGATCTCTACCAGGGAGGACATCCAAAATTAGAGATAACCGCTGTCTTTGATGCGAAGGAAGAGATTTTCTCTTATCCTTCTTCATCTTCAAAAATCAAGGTTCTTTATTCCAATGGCGAAACCGCCGACAGCCTCATTAAAAGAATAGTTGAAGATGAGAAAAACCCTAAAGAGACTCTTGTGGTAACCTCAGATAATGAACTAAAAGGAAGGGTGAAGGAAAAGGGTGCGCAGGTGATTGGCTCCTTAAGTTTTTTAAAAAGGATTTCTCCGCCGAAAAAGCGCATCTACCATAAAGAATTAACTGGCCAGCAGGAAAACCTCATCAAAGAAGAATTAAAAAGAGCCTATAAGATTGAATAGAGAGGGAGCGATGAAGATCAGAAAATTTAAACCAAAAGACAGCAAGGGAGTGTCAAAGATTATGATCGCTGCCTTCAAATCCTTTCTGAAGGATAAATTCGATAAAGGGAACCTCAAATCCTTTTCTCCTGTGATTCTTAAAAGGATCAGCAATACCAAAAGTTATGATGGAGAGGTGGTCTCTTATGTGGCGGAAGAAAAAGGGAAGATTTTAGGTTATATCCGGGGTTCAGCCCATATGAATGGTCTTGGTTCCTTAGAGGTAGTGGGAGTTGACACAAGCTCTTTTCATAAAGGGGTGGGGGCGAAACTGATGAAGGCATTGGAGAAGTTCTGGAAAAGCAAAAAACAGCGAAAGATCTCTACCTGTGTCTCGGCGCACAATAAAAGAGCTCTTATCTATTATCTTAAGAATGGCTTCATTCCCGAAGGCTACAGAAAGGACCATTTCAAGGTCGGGGTGGATGAGATAATTTTAGGAAGATTTTTGTAGAAGAAAAGGGAAATATGAGAGAGGTCGCGATTATTGGTGTCGGGATGAGCAAATTTGGTGAGTTATGGGGTAAATCTCTTCGTGATATCTTTGTAGAGGCCGCTCTTTCGGCTATTGATGAAGCTAAGATTGACCATTTTGACTCAATCTATATCGGCAGTATGAGCGGTGGCCTCTTTGCGGGACAGGAACATCTTGCCTCACTTCTCACCGACCACTTAGGACAGAACCCTACTCCAGCCATACGAATAGAGTCAGCCTGCGCCTCAGGTGGATTAGCTACAAGAACAGGGTTTATTGAGGTTACCTCTGGTTTAAGCGATATAGTTTTAGTTAGTGGAGTAGAGAAGATGACCGATACTAATATGGCTACCGAGGCATTAGCCAGCGCTTCTGACCAGGAATATGAAGCCTACCATGGTTTAACCTTTCCTGGTCTTTACGCTCTTATGGCGCGAAGGCATATGTATGAATATGGTACTACCAGGGAACAGTTGGCTCAGGTAGCGGTGAAGAACCATCTTAATGGAGCAAAAAATCCCTTGGCGCAATTTCAATTTAAGATAAATCTAGTGGACGTATTGAACTCCCCTCTGGTTGCAGAGCCTTTAAGCCCTTATAATTCATGGACTCCAACTCTTCTTCTAAAACTGATTTTTTCTCTGTTTTTTTTCACCCCCTCGTCCAAATCTATTCAACATTTAATCACGATAGCAAAATTAAGTCAAATTTTCTTGTCTCCTACTTAAACTACTCTATTTTTAGCAAATTTGGGCAGTCCTCTCCCTACCTTGTTCTTCTAATCCATTTTTCTAATTATCACTTAAAAGACAGGCACTAAAACCAATCTTTGTATTGCTTTCAGTATCCATAAAAATATCTCCTTAAAGGGGAAACTTTTAGGGCAGTGGAAGGTAAGCTTTCTGGCATGTTTACTTACCTTGCTTCCTACCTTTATGAGTCTGCTTCGCAATGTCTCTATTCTGTATTTTTTGAAGTTTTCCGGAAAGCATAATCTTCTCATAAGATTATTCAGATTATAAGCAAGAACCATTATCTGCAGTCTGCAGGCATTGACATGGAATTGCTCACAGGATAGTCTATCCCAATGAAATCCGAGTTTTCCTTCTTTTAGGTAATTTTCTGCTGTGCCTCGATCACAGTAGAATTCTATTCCTTCTTTAGGAGAGATCGTCTCTGAATTGGTCACTACAAAATATACTTCAGGAAATAGTTCGTCTGGTTTCTTTTCTTCCTTTACCAAGACTCTGCGGGCTTTTTGCCAGGTACCTGCCTGATAATAAAATTCTCCATAACGGATATTGGGGTCATCATTATCTTCTTCCATCTCATCCTTGTTTTCCTCATACATTTTTCTTAAAACATCATTGATTCGTAATCTAATGAAATATTCTGCTTTTGTTTCTTCGTCTTCGCATAGCCGATAAACCTCAGGAATTGCAAATTCACTATCTCCTCTAAACTTCAGGTCTATTCCTTTCTCTTTATACTTTTTTAAAATCGGTTTTAAAAAGTCCGATACTTTCTGTGAGTCATAGTCAGTGCCTGCCCTTAAGTTCGCTTTGAGACAATCCCCGGTTTTTCCTTCAAAGCAGAAAAGAGGATGAAAGATTTTATCTTTGTAATAGGCATTATAGGCTGCTGCTATCTGATTACCGTAGACTGTGTCATCGCTGGAATCAAGATCGATTATCATTTCATCTGTTGGTTCTACCTGGTAGGCTCTGTCTAAGAAGAGAGAATTTACCTTTTGTAGCTGAGAAATGTTCTCTTCTTCAAGACTATTCTCAAAGCGACACAGAGTTGGTTGACTGGATAATTCCTCTTTTAC
>DAOVGU010000154.1 GCA_030672255.1 bacterium | reverse complement strand
TATTTTTTTACCACTAAAGGCACACTGAAATATAATTATTTTGTGTGTCATTGCGAGCGAACAAAGTGAGCGTGGCAATCCCTCACTTCATTGAAGAGAGAGATTCCTCGTTCCACTCGGAACGACACTTCGTGTCGGATTGCTTCGTCCTTCGGACTCGCAATGACAGCTACGCTGTCATCTGTGGTTGCATAATTTAATATGGGTAGTAACCCATAGGGGAATAAGAGTTCATTTCGTAGCCGGGGAAACCAGCTCCGTAGGGTCCATAGGGTGAATATGCTCCCCAATAAGGGGAACCAAAGCCACGACCCCAACCTCCTCCAAAGCCTCGGCCCCAACCACGACCAAAGCCACGACCACGACCCCAGCCGAATCCGCCGGACCAACCGTAAGGTCCATACCAAAATGGCATCTTAATCACCCCCCTCTGTTTTCTCTATTCCATAACCTTTGCCAGAACCTGGTTCACAGGGATTTTTCCCTCCAGCAAGGTTTCCTTCGGCAAATTTCTCAAGCACTTCATTTACGTCCCCGGATATTCCAACAACTATCTGAATTCCTTTCTCGGTAAATAGTTGGTGTGCGCGAAAGCCTGCTCCTCCGGCAATAATACAACTTACCCCTTGTTTTACTAAAAATTCAGGTAAAAATCCAGGGTGATGTCCGGGATTGGCAATTGTTTCTTTCTTTAGAATTTTACCTTCTTCTATCTCAGCAATGGTAAATAAAGGACATCTTCCAAAATGGGGCGAAACAGACTTCCCATCGGTAGAAACTGCTACTTTCATTATATCTCCCTCTTAAGCGTAGTGGCAAAGTTTACTTTGCCTGAATATAAGCAGAGCAAGCTCTGCCACTACGTTCCTCTGCGCCTTTGCAGTTGTCATTTACTTCTTCTTGGCAGCAGATTCTAATTCGGCGATGCGTGAATTGATATTCTTTAACTCCTCCTGGATGGCTTTTGCCTCGTTTTTTAGCATATCTGCCTCCTGTTGAGGAGTTATCTCTGGAGCATAGGCATATCCTGCTCCAGCGTAGGGCGCTCCATAGGTTGCTCCCCCATAAGGTGCTCCATAGCCTGCTCCTGCATAGGGTGTTCCAGCGTATGGTGGTGCATATCCTGCTCCTGCATAGGGCGCTCCAGAGTATGGATAACCTCCATACATTGGATATCCGCCGAGACCTCTACCAAAGCCACGACCGAAACCTCTGCCGAGACCTCTACCAAAGCCACGACCACGACCCCAGCCTAATCCGAGCCTACCACCTATGGGGTTCATATAGCCGGGCACAGGATATCCAGCGCAAAAACCTGCCGCTCTTCCGGTCATCGGACCAAGTCCTCCTGGTCCAGTTCCATCTCCACCTGGCATTTTTATCACCTCCCCTTGTTTTTATTTGCACTTATCGCACAATCCATAAAAGTGCAACCGATGATTATTTATCCTAAAATTATACTTTTGAGACAAAACCCTTTCTATTTTACCAAGTACTTCCGTTTCCTCATCTATAAAATCGGTATAATCAATCACTCTTCCGCAACGGCTACAAATCAAGTGGTGGTGATGCTTTCGCTGCCGGCTTGTGGTCAATTCATAGCGGCTTCTACCATCCCCAAAGTCAAACTTGGAGATAATTCCCAACCGGACTAAAAGCTCCAATGTCCGATAGACGGTGGTTAAACCAACTGCCGGATAAGCTCGGTGCACCGAAAGATAAATCTCCTCAGCCGATAGATGTTTAGAGGTTCGGCTGAGTGTCCCTAAGATTGCCTGTCGCGGCAGAGTCAATCGATAACCAGCATCTTGAAATCTTCCATACCACCATGGAGGACCGGGCATTAAAATCTCCTTTCTTATTGGAAATGGTTTTCATTATCATTATACCCCAAAAAAATAAGTTTGTCAAGTCAACCTGGGAAAAAAAGAGGTAAGGGGTCTTGGGGCTTTCTCGCCTTTTCCAAGATAATAGTCTTTTCTGAATTATGATGAATAACTCTTACCTATGTGTTTGAACCCAGACAGGGGAGTTTAAATTTCTATAGATATCTAAATCTACTACTTTATGTTCTCTAAGAGCCAAATCAATCCCACAACCTACCAGCATCGCTTCCCATCCTTCCTTCTCTGTAGTCTTCGGCAATTTACCCGGATCATCCAACCAATCAAGAAAAGCAGAAACGATTTTTGGGTCTCCTCCCCCATGTTCCCTTTCTTCAGATAAATCTGGGTCACAGACAATTTCCTCTTTACCTTCGTGAGGAAAAAGCCGAATCCTATTTTTGCTCCAGTCACCTTTCAAGCTAGCCTTAGTTCCACAGATATACACAAACCTGCTGCTTCGCTCTTCTTGAATTAAGGGTATCAGGCTAAAAGTCGCGGTCACCCCATTGCTATACTCCAGGATAGCAGATTGATGGTCAATTAGATCAGAACCGCTATTGTAAACGCAGAGAGTGTAAAATTTTGGTAATTTTTCTGAGTTTTCTTTAAGTTCAGGATGGAATTTAAAGGCAGAGAAGATACATTCATTCTCTATCGGACAGTTATCGGTGCAATATTTTGGTAGGTTGTCTCTGGGATTGAAATAGGAGCGACTGCCAAAGGAGGCTACTCTATGGCAGGGAGATTCGACAAGCCAATTCATTAAATCTAAGTCATGGCAACACTTCTCCAAAAGCCAACTTCCAATGACATCTTTCTTATTATAAGAAGGATACCTGCAGTAAGTAGACCAGTGATGGGGACCGAGAACCTCCTTCCATTCTAAAGAGAGAATCTCTCCCAATCCTCCTGAGGAAACTATCTCCTTCATTTTAACAAAGAATGGAGCATAGCGGCAATTAAAGCCAACCTGTAAGCGAGTGCCAGTCTCTTTAGCAACTTTAACAATTTTGGCTGCATCTTTAAGGTTGATAGCCATTGGTTTTTCCAAAAAGACAGGAATACTCTTTTCTAAACAGGCACAGGTTATCGCGCTATGGTGGTTTGGCGTTGTCGTCACAAAGACACCGTCAATTTTAAGATCACTCTTTAAAAACGTTCTATAGTCTTGATAACAATTATTCTTAGGCAAACCAAATTCTTTTTGGAATAAGTTTCTTCGCTCAGTATTGGTCTCGGCTACTGCGGCTATTTTTGCTCTTTTACTTTTTATAGCAAGACTTGCCATACCTCTTCCTCGACCACCTGCACCTACTATTACTAAATTATAAATTTTCATTTTTTTATCCTTTCCATTATTCCTTTGGCATTAGAATACATTATCTTTTCTTCGTCACCTTTCCAATAGAAAAAAGGAGAAACTCTTTTAAATAATTGCTGCCAGAAATTTATTTCTTCAAAGATATTGTCATGATTCTCCTTTCTCCCATAAAGCCTATCGGTAGCAAAGAGAATCTTTTCTGTAAGAGGTTTTCCTTTATAATCTCTATAATTTAATACTTTTAGAAGCCATTCGGGAAAAAGGGGATAATCTCCTCCGCTTAAGTCATGATAAATATTGGAGTAATACCAGATGCTCGACAATGTCTCCTCCTGCCAGGGGAATCCTGGATGGCCTCCAATAATGGTAAGAGAAGGGAAGGCTGCCGCAATTGTCTGTAGCATTGAAGGTCTCATATTTGTTGGCCCTAAAGAAAGGCCTTTTTCTATCTCTTTTTGGGTGGCATGAGCAATAATCTGGGTATGAAAGAGAATAGGCATATTGAGTTTTTCTGCTCTCTCATAATAAGAAAAATAACTGGGATCATCATAGGGTTTAGCCGGCCTAATTGCCTTCAGGCCAATAAACCCTTTCTCAAATAATTTATCTACTATCTCTGACTTTTTTCTAAAGTCAAGGAAGCCAAAGGGAATAAAAAATCCGGGATACTTTTTACTTACTTTTAATATCTCCTTTTCGGAGGCCATCCTACCGTCTCTATAATAATGAGTATCCATTAACCAGACCTGTTCAATTATTTTAGAATTTACAATTTTCTCTAAATCCTCTGGATTCGCCGCCAAGTGACTATGAGCATCAATAATCATTTTTGCCTCCAGTTTATTTCAACTCCTTCTCTTTCACAAATCTGCTTAACGATTCCATTTATTTCCTTTATTTTATTCTTACCGAGGGGAGAAGTGAATTTATAGGTGGAAAGAATTTCAGTGACCTTTTCCTTTGCCCGAGCCAATAAATCCTTTTTTCCTTTCTCCTCCCAGGCTCCTCGGGAGGCTCTATCAAAGAGAGAAGGAAAATAGAATTCCTTTCTGAAATGTTTATAGGTATGTTGACAGGAGATATAGTTTCCCGCTATTCCCACTTCTTTAATTGCATCTACCGCTAAAGTATCTGGATTTACATCAAATCCTTGGAGGACTCTTTGGATCTGGCTGGCAATCTCATTATCAATCACCAATTGCTCATAACTGGCAGAAAGAGCAAAGTCTAAAAGTCCTCCGGCCATGGTGATGCAATCCGCTCCGGCTAAAGCAGGTAACAATATCGTTTGCACCTTTTCCGCCGTTGCTTGTCCATCAGGAACTTTGGAATCAGAAGTTCCCATCATCATATCTACCGGTAAATTATACCATTTACCCAATTGGGCAAAAGAAGCAGAATGTAAAGCAGATTCTGGTGCACCAAAGGAATGGGCGCCGGTCGCCATATCCATTATCCCCCCATAACTGGGTGCATAAATAACGGGACATCCAGGATTGACAAGTTGGGCTAAAACAATAGCGGCTAAGGTTTCACTATTGCCCTGAACTAATGTTCCGGCAATGGTTACCGGATGGGTAGAGCCACAAAATGGCATTGGTAATACCTCTATAGGAACCTCTGCTTTTGCCGTTACCAAAAGGCCAATGATACTTTTTCCCCATTGTAATGCGCTATCCGGGCAGATTGTTATTGCCCAGGTTTTCATTCCTTTTAATTCTTCTCTTCCTCCAGCGGCAACCTCCAATATTCTTAAGCCATCTTCAGCCTCTGAGAAATTTCGCGCATACCAGCAGCAGGAAGGTTTAGACATTCTAATAGTAGCATTTTGATTCCAGATTGCCGCCATTACTTTAGGAGAAATTTCCTGGGGTTGAACTACTCCATTTCCAATGGAGAAATTCTCTAAAGATTCAGAAATTAGAGTAAAATTCAAAAAGTCCTGGTAGGCAGCCTTTCTTCGAGTATAATCTGTTTCTATCACCCAGATAGGAAGAGAACCAACCCCAAAATAGACCTTCTCATCCCCTAAATTAACATCCCATTTTGAATCAAGTCCTTTGCGCAAAATCTTAGGTGGGACATTTTTCAAAGCATTTTCTATCTCTTTTGGTTTAAATTTAACTATATCATTTTCAATCTTGAAACCATTTTCTTTGAATACCTCTCTTGCCTCCAGCACCGTAAACCTTACCCCAACATCTTCCAATATTTCCAAGGTGGAAGAATGAATATCCTCTAAATCCTTTTCACTCAACAACTTTAAAGAACCTTTGAGATTCATTTTACTTTCTCCCGCCGCAGGATATTGTCAACCACCTTATCTACTGCGGCCATTTTCTCATCGGAGAGGGGAGAGGGATGGCTTTCCTCTATAATCTTTTTTGCTATTTCACCGGCTCTTTCTATAACATCCTTACTGCCTTTCTCCTCCCAAACCTCTCTTCTCTGCCGATCGCTTAAAAAAGGAAACCAGAATACCTCCTTGAAATGCTTAAGGGTATGCTCACTATCTAAATATTGACCACCATAGTCTGTATTTTTAATAAGTTCGGTTGCCAAGGTTTCTTCAT
>DAOVGU010000146.1 GCA_030672255.1 bacterium | reverse complement strand
TGAGTCAAAGGTTGGAAGAGATATTTGGGGGAAACGGTCTTGTTGCCAAGGAATTTCCTAATTATGAATACCGGGAGCAGCAAGCAAGGATGGCTGAAGAGATAGAAAAATGTATTAGCGAAGGAGAGAATTTGGTGGTGGAGGCAGGAACTGGCGTGGGAAAGAGTTTTGCCTATTTAGCCCCTTTGATTGATTATATTAACCAGGCGAAAGAAAGAGTGGTTGTCTCTACCTATACCATTGCTTTGCAGGAGCAACTGATTAAAAACGACATTCCTTTCCTGCAAAAAGCAATGCCTTTTTCCTTTAAAGTTGCTCTGGCCAAGGGGCGTTCCAATTATCTTTGCCTCAGGCGTTTAGCCCGAACCTCAGAGATTCAAGGAGAACTTTTTGAAAATAAGAATGAATTTGATGAGTTGGCTTTAATTAAGGAATGGAGTGATACTACAGCGGGGGGAAGTCTCTCTGACCTTCCTCACCTTCCTTCTTCTAAAATCTGGGATAAGGTCTGCTGTCAACAGGACAATTGCCTGGGGAAAAGGTGTTCTTACCAGGAAAGATGCTTCTTCAAAAGAGCAAGAAAGAGGTTGTACCAGGCAAATCTTTTTATCGTTAATCATCATCTTTTCTTCTCCGATTTGGCTTTAAGGATTGAGAAGCAGAATATTCTACCTCCTTATAAAATGGTAGTTCTTGATGAAGCACACAGTTTGGAAAGGGTTGCCAGCGAGCATCTGGGAATAGAACTCAGTAATTTTCAGGTAAATTATCTTCTCAATTCCCTTTCGCACCGGAAAGGGTCCCAAAGGGATTCCTTTGGAGGATTTTTAACCACCTTGAAACTCAATAAAGAAGTTCTTAATTACATTGAAGTAGTTAAGGAGGAAGCAACAATCTTTTTCCGGGAGATAGAGGATTGGATGAAAAAAGAGGAGACAAAACGGATTAAGATGCCTAATTTCGTGGAGAACAAAATTTCCTTACATTTAGAGGAGATTGCCAAAATCCTGGCCAAAAGGAAAAGAATTGCCGAAACTAAAGAGGAAGAGGTGGAGATTACCGCCTATATCAAGCGCTGTTTAAACCTCTCATCAGAAATCAGAATCATCCTTAAGCAGTCCTTAAGGGATTATGTTTATTGGGCGGAACTAAGAAAAAGAAGAAAATACAACCGCATCACTCTTTTCTCCTCCCCCGTCAACGTCGCTGTGCACCTTCAGGAATATTTATTCAAAGAGATAAAACCAATTATTATGACTTCTGCTACCCTGGCGGTAAATAATTCCTTTAGTTTTTTTAAGGAAAGAACCGGTTTAAGGGAAACCAAGGAACTTCTGTTGGGCTCTCCATTTGATTATAAAAAACAGGTTAAACTTTATCTCTGCCAGGGAGTGGCGTCCCAGAGCGAGCAAGAATACGAAAGAGCCCTTAGCGAAAAGATAAAGCATTACTTGAAACTGACAGAAGGGAAAGCCTTTGTTCTCTTTACTAACTATAAGGTTATGGATAAAGTATATCGGGAACTTTTGCCACACTTGGCGAAAAGGAAAATTAACTCCTTTTTACAAGGGGATGGGATGCCCCGGCATAGAATGTTGGAAGCATTTAGAGAGGATATAAATTCTGTCCTTTTTGGCACCGAGAGTTTCTGGATGGGAGTGGACGTTGCCGGAGAATCCTTAAGCAATGTCATCATCACCAAATTGCCCTTTGCCGTTCCCGACCATCCTTTAATTGAGGCGAGAATTGAGGCAATTAAAGAAAGAGATGGTAATCCTTTTTTAGAATATTCTCTCCCGGAGGCAATTATCAAACTAAGACAGGGTTTTGGTCGTCTGATCCGCAATAAAACGGATAAAGGAATTGTGGTTATTCTTGACAGTAGAGTCTTAACTAAGTTTTATGGTAAAAGTTTTCTCTGTGCTCTTCCCAGATGCCAGGTTATCGTAGAATGACATGGGATTGCCACACCCGCCAGTACACATCGGCGGACTCGCAATGACACTGCGTGTCACATATATTTGGTCTTAGGAGGAGTGTATTTCCATAACCGCAACATTGGGAGGGGGGCAATGAAAGCAGCGGCGGCCCAGAAATAAAACGCAGGATTCCAACCGTAATTATCCACCAACCAACCCGTCCCTACCCCAGCGATAGTTGCTCCTACATAACCCAACGAATCAATAAATCCCGCAGCAGAGGCCGCAGCCTTTCTTGTCCCGTAATCCATAGGAATAGCGGTTACCATTGTGGTATGAGCTCCGAAGGCCATAAAACCTATGATGGCCAGACAGAGTAGACTTAATGGACTACTTCCCGTCGGAATCTTCGGATAAAGCAAGATGAAGATACCGGCCAAAACAGCCATAAGAACAATTATCGGTGTCCTCCGGGATGCAAAGAACCTATCGGTCACCCAGCCTGCGGTTAATGCGCCGGCTGCCCCCGCTAAAGGAAATAGGATGCTTTTGATAGCAACATTGGCGATACCAATTCCTTGAACTTCATACATATAGGTTGGAACCCAATAGACAAATCCAAAGCTAACAAGGCCAAGGGATAGATAAGATAGTCCGACCCGCCATAGCCTCGGACTGCCAATCGTCTGCTTAAGAGTAAAACGAAAACCAAGATGCTCATCCCGGCTAAAATCCTCTTTTCCGATTTCTTTTGCCTCACTGGAGAGAGTTGATTCTTCCCTTCTCTCGTATTCCTCTATGGGAGGAAGACCAACATCTTCCGGTGAATTTCTGCACCTGTTATAAAATTGAATTCCACAAATAAGAAAGAGAATCGCCGGAACCCAGAACGCATACCTCCATCCAAACCGAGAGCAAAGGTATCCCGCAAGCAGCCAGGTAACAACGTTACCAATCTGAAAACTGGAGCCATATAGGCCTGAAATTTTTCCTCGGATCTTGGTGGGGAACCAGTTAGCTAATGTTTTAATACTTGGTGGCCAACCCATAGATTGAAAATAACCATTTAGTCCCCAGATAATTGCCATCGCAAGAAGGGTTTTACTAAAACCAAAGATGAGATTTAGTATAGCTGAGATAATAATGCCTAAAGTAACAAATTTTCTTGCCCCAAATTTGTCGCCTAATTGCCCATTAATAAACTGCCCAATACCATAAGTAATGAAGAGAGCACCTCCTATGAACCCAACGTCTGTCCTGGAATAACCAAACTCTTTCATAATCCCGGGCAAAGCAATGGAAAGATTAACCCGGCACAAATAAAAAGCTCCATAGGTAACCCACAAAGTGGTAAAAACCCTTCTCCTCCAATAATTAAATGTTTTCTCTAATTCATTATTCTGCATCTCTGTCCCTTTCCAATATTTTATTCTATTTAAAGAAGTTTGCCAATCTCTCCTTAAATATGATATTATTAAAAAATGATGGAGAAGAAATTAATCAAGATTTTTGATACAACATTAAGGGATGGGGAGCAGTCCCCGGGAGCGACCCTTAATATTCAGGAAAAGATAAAAATTGCCAGACAACTGAAAAAATTGAATGTTGATGTCATTGAGGCAGGTCTCCCAGCCTCCTCCCCGAACGATTTCAAAGCGGTAAAGAAAATAGCGAAAGAAATAAATGGTCCAATTATAGCTGGATTGGCCCGTGCTCTCAAACCAGATATAGATATTCTTTGGGAGGCAATAAAAGAGGCTAAAAAACCCAGAATTCATATTGTTCTTGGCACTTCCGAGGAGCACCTCAAGTACAAATTCAGAAGGTCAAGAGAAGAGGCGCTTCAAATGGGAATAGAGGCAATAAAATACGCTAAGAAACTCTGCTCAGAAATAGAATATTCCACTGAAGATGCTTCAAGAAGCAATAAAGATTATCTTTTCAAAGTAATCAGAGAAGCGATTAGAGCTGGAGCAACCGTAATCAATATTCCTGATACCGTTGGATATGCTGTTCCCGAAGAATGGGGGAAACTTATTGCTCGTATCAAGGAAATTACCACTACAGAAAATGTACTTTTAAGCGTCCATTGCCACAATGACCTGGGCATGGCGGTACCCAATACATTAATCGCGATAAAGAATGGAGCGGATCAAGTGGAATGCACCATCAACGGGATTGGAGAAAGAGCCGGCAATGCTGCTCTGGAAGAGGTGGTGGTCGCTCTTAAAATAAGACCAGACTATTTTGGTGTCACAACCATCATAAATTTTAAAGAAATTTTAAAAACGAGTAAAATGGTAAGCAGCATCATGGGCATCCCCGTGCAACCCAATAAAGCGATTGTTGGCGCAAACGCTTTTGCTCATTCTTCAGGTATCCATCAGGATGGAATTCTTAAGGATAAGAGGACCTATCAAATCATAGAACCGGAAGAGATAGGAGCCGCCGGACACAAATTTGTTCTCACTGCCCGTTCAGGTAAGCATGCTCTTAAGCATAGTTTGGAAAAATTAGGCTATAAATTTAAAGAGAGTGAAACTAGAAAGATTCATCAACATTTTTTGGAGGTTGCTGATAAAAAAAAGGAAATTTTAGAGGCAGATTTAGTGGCTATCGTGGAGGAAGAAACTGCAATTCCCAGGGAAGAAATTTACCAACTTGATTATATTCAAACCACCGGCGGTAATAAGATAGTCCCTACCGCTACCGTAAAGGTCAAGAAAAAAGGTAAAATTATCCAAGAATCTGCTTGTGGGAATGGAGTGGTGGATGCTACCTATCGAGCTATTGACCGTATTGCTAACTTAAGATTTAAATTGGTTGACTATAGTCTGAAATCGGTCACCGGAGGCAAAGATGCGCTGGGCGAGGTGACAGTACACATTAAGTGTAGAGACAAGGCAGTCATTGGACGAGGCACAAGCACCGACATTATTGAGGCTAGTGCGAAGGCCTACCTCAATGCCATTAATCGCTACCTGGCAACTAAATGACAATTACGGAGAAGATTTTAGCAGCACACTCTGGTAAAAAAGAGGTAGTCCCCGGGGATTTCATCTTAGCAGATGTTGATTTGGCTTTGGGCAACGATATTACCGCTCCGGCAGCAATTAAGGAATTTGAAAAAGCAGGTGGGAGAAAGGTCTTTGACCCAGAAAGAATAGTTCTTATTCCCGACCACTTTTCCCCGGCCAAGGATTTAGAGAGTGCTCAATTGGCAAAAAGGTTAAAACTATTTGCCCAAAAGCAGAAAATCTCTCACTACTATGAGCTCGGACGGATGGGGATTGAGCATGCCCTTATTCCAGAAAAAGGTCTTGTTTTGCCGGGAAACTTAGTTGTGGGAGCCGATTCCCATACCTGCACCTATGGGGCAGTTGGCGCCTTTGCCACCGGAGTTGGCAGTACCGATTTAGCCGCTGTTTTCATTACCGGTAAATGCTGGTTTAAGGTGCCGGCTACCTTTAAATTCATCTACTACGGAAAATTGCCAAGATGGGTAGGAGGAAAGGACCTCATCCTTTATACAATTGGTGATATTGGTGCGGATGGAGCGGGTTACAAAGCAATGGAATTTACCGGCGAGACAATTAAAAATCTACCGATGGATGACAGATTTACCCTCTGCAATATGGCAATTGAGGCAGGAGCAAAGAGTGGAGTTATTGAGCCGGATGAGATTGTCTGGAAAAGTGACGCAGACAGTAACTACAGTGAAACAAGGGAGTATGATGTCCGCAAAATTGAACCTCAGGTTGCCTTTCCTCCTTTACCAAGCAATACAAAACCAATCGGTAAGGTGGGCAAAATTTTAATTGACCAAGTCGTGATTGGTAGCTGCACCAATGGGAGGATTTCTGATCTTCGGATCGCCGCCTCCATTATGAAAGGAAAGAAGGTTAAAGTGCGCACAATCGTCATTCCGGCAACCCAAAAAATTTACTTAGAGGCATTAAGAGAGGGTTTAACTGAAATATTTATCGAGGCCGGTTGTGTTGTCAGTACCCCTACCTGTGGACCCTGTCTCGGCGGACATATGGGAGTCCTTAGCGAAGATGAAGTTTGCATTTCCACAACAAACCGAAACTTTATTGGAAGGATGGGAAGCCCTAAGAGCAAGGTTTATCTTGCCAATCCTGCAGTGGCCGCTGCCTCAGCAATAAAAGGAAGAATCGCTCATCCGGAAGAATAATGGAAAGAATGCGGGTAAGGCTGTATATCCCTAACTATTGGATTGAAGGAATAATCTTTGTTTCTGAAAGCAAGGAGGCCTCTGAGTTTATGGGCATAAAACCGAAATTATTCCTCCCCATTGTAGAAGCAATAATCTATTCTCTCACGAGCAATAGAGTCCTCAGCCACCCCAAATTCTTAGCCCTCAACAGAAAAAGTATAAATAGAATCGAGCCGGTGAACAAAGAAGATATAAAAAAGGTATTTGCTATCTGGAGTTCCTGGCTGAGGGGAGAAATTCAGATTTCTCAACCGGTGGGAGACGGAGTATTAGAAAGGGGGGACGCTGTGCGAGGAGTAACGAGCACGAGATAGCGTTGGGGTGCCAGTGCGATGAATAAAGAGCACTGTTTGGCACGCCCGCCGAGATGTGAGGCGGGCTGGCTTGCCGAAGGCAAGGAGATTGTGAGCACCCTGACCGACGACTGAAAGGAGGAGACACGATGCCGATGGAGCAAGAGGAGATAAGGGTAACGGTTTTCATTCCCAATTATCGCATTGAAGGGACAATCTTTATGTATAGAGGAGGCCGGCTTTCCGACTTTCTCAACACAACAACTAAGGCCTTTATTCCCATTACCAATGCCACCATCTATTCTGAAGAAGACAATAAGGTTCTGGGAAGACCAAAGTTTATGGGATTAAGCAGAAACTCAATCATTATGCTGTATAAAGCGGAAGAGGCAGGTGCAGTTTAAGGGAAGGGTCTGGAAGTTTGGGAATAATGTCAATACCGATGAGATCATTCCGGCAAAGTATCTGGTTACATCCGATCAAAAAGAACTGTCGAAACATTGCTTGGAGATTATTCATCCGCAATTCCCAAAAAGGGTGAAAAGGGGCGATATTATTGCCGCCGGAGAGAATTTTGGCTGCGGCTCTTCAAGAGAGCATGCCGCCCTCGCTATCAAAGGGGCAGGCATCTCCTGTGTCATCGCTAAAAGTTTTGCCCGAATTTTCTTCCGCAACTGCATCAATATCGGACTGCCCATCTCAGAGGAGAAAGAACTCCCTGAATCCTGCAGTCAAGGAGATATTTTAGAGATTGATTTGACAAAAGGATTTATTAAAAATCTTTCTACTAAGAAGGAGTTTAAAACCAGCAAATTTCCTCCGTTTCTTCAAGAGATTATAAGCAGTGGGGGTTTAATGAAATGGGTAAAAAAGAAGGTTATCAGATAGGTGTGATTCCGGGCGACGGGGTTGGCCCCGAGGTCATCAGAGAAGGTTTAAAGGTATTAAAGGCTAGCGGAGAAAGGTTTGGTATAAAATATGATTTTATCAACTATGATTTTGGGGGAGAGCGTTATCTAAGGACCGGTGAGGTTCTTCCCAACTCTGCTCTAAAAGAATTTAAGCAGTTGGATGCCATCTATCTTGGTGCGGTGGGTCATCCCGAAGTGAAGACCGGAATCTTAGAGCATGGGCTTTTATTAAAGATAAGGTTTGGTTTAGACCAGTATATAAATCTTCGTCCGGTAAGGTTATACCCTGGGGTCAAGACACCTCTGGCAAATAAGAAACCGAAAGATATTGACTATTCTGTGGTGAGGGAAAATACCGAAGGCGCCTATTGCGGTAGCGGTGGGGCTTTCAAAAAGGGCACAGCCGATGAAATAGCCATTCAGGAAAGCATTAACACCAAGAAAGGGGTGGAAAGATGTGTGCGCTATGCTTATCAACTTACCAAAAAGAGAAACAAAAAGAAAGAACTTACCCTTTGTGATAAGGCAAACGTTCTCACCTATGAAGGCGATTTATGGAGAAGGACCTTTAGCGAGGTAGGAAAAGAATATCCGCAAGTTAAACAGAATTTTGCCTTCGTTGACGCAACCTGTATGTGGATGGTAAAGAATCCAGAATGGTTCGATGTCATTGTTACCGCTAATCTTTTTGGTGATATCATCACCGATCTTGCCGCGGTAACTCAAGGAGGAATGGGTGTTGCCGCCGGAGCCAACATCAATCCCGAAGGGGTGAGTATGTTTGAGCCGATTCATGGCAGTGCCCCAAAATATACTGGTAAGAATGTAATCTGTCCTCTTGCTACGATTGCTGCCGGGGCAATGATGCTTGAGATTTTAGGTGAAGAGGAAGCCGCTAAAGCAATTGAGAAGGCGATAATGAAATTAACCGGTGAAGGTTATATTAAGAGTTTGCAAGCCGGCAAAATGGGCCTTTCCACCATAGAGGTTGGTGATCTTATAGCAAAGTTTGTAAAAGAAGGATAACTTTTGTTCCCTTCTTGACGGAAAAAGTTAAAAAAATAGTAAATACTCAGTGAACACCGTACCAAAAGGTAGTCGCAACCTTTAGGTTGCGCAGGCGCAGGATGAATCCTGCGGCTACCAGCCTACGTCTACTTGAAAATAACGGCTTTTACTG
>DAOVGU010000218.1 GCA_030672255.1 bacterium | reverse complement strand
CACAATTATTGCGATGATTCCCCTTGCTTTAGGATTTGGTTTTGCCGGTGCGATGCGTTCTCCGATGGCACTGGTTATTATGGGTGGACTAATAGCAAGTGGTGGGCTTGCTTTATTAATCATTCCCGTAGTCTATACCATCTTTGATGACCTGATAAGCAAGATAAAAAAGAAGCAGAGCTAAAACAGTCCGAAAAGTCCCTCACGGATATTTCCCAATTACGCCATAATTGTTTCCAATTCCTTTTGGAAACAAGGTTCTCTATTCCTTTTATTGCCTTCTTCAAATGGGATCGATTTTTTCCAGCGGGCTATATTTCAGATTAAATGTTTTCGCTAATTTCTCGGAGGTGACCTTTCCTTTAAATAGGGAAAGACCCTTTTTTAAAGCGGTATTTTCTTCAATAACCTTCACCCCTTTTTCGGCTAAGAGAAGAAGATAAGGACTGGTAGCGTTTCCCAGGGCAAAGCTGGAGGTTCTGGCTACCGCACCCGGGATATTGGCTACGCAGTAATGAATGATACCATCAACCGCATAGGTAGGCTCTTTATGTGTGGTTGGTCTTGAGGTCTCAAAGCAACCCCCCTGGTCAATGGCGACATCCACCAAAACGGTTCCTGGCTCCATAAGCCTTAGCATCTCCCGGCTAATCAGTTGCGGAGCTTTTGCCCCGGGGATAAGCACCGCGCCAATCACCAGATCGGCTTTTCTTAAATATTTTTTTAGAGTGGCCTGGTTGGAATAAACGGGCTTAACATTGGCCGGGAGAATTTCCTTTAGATGACGCAGTCGGTCAAGGTTGATATCCAGGAGAACCACATCCGCTCCCATTCCCGCAGCAATGAGAGCAGCATTCTTTCCTACCGTTCCTGCCCCGATAATCAGCACCTTCCCGGGGGCAACGCCAGCAACCCCACCCAGAAGGATACCCTTTCCTCCTGAGGGCTTTTCCAGATATTTTGCTCCCTCCTGGGGGGCAAGCTTCCCGGCAATCTCACTCATCGGAGCCAGAAGAGGTAAAGAGCCATCATCCTTTTGCACCATCTCATAGGCAAGAGCAATGATCTTGCTTTTAATCATTGCCACGGTTAATCTGCGCGAGGAGGCAAAATGAAAAAAGGTAAAAAGAATCTGTTCTTCCTGAAGAAAAGTATACTCCTTTTCCTGTGGTTCCTTCACCTTAACAACTAATTCCGCTCTTTTAAAAATTTCCTCTGGCCTATCTAAGATTTCTGCTCCCGCATTCTGGTAATCTTCATCCTTAATTCCACTGCCGGCTCCGGCATTCTTCTCTACAAAAACCTGATGACCTTTCTCAACCAATTTCTTTGCTGTGGAAGGCAAAAGAGCTACTCGATACTCCTCCGTTTTGATCTCTTTTGGAACTCCAATAATCATCTTTTCATCTCCTTTACCATTCTAAAATTGAGGGATTGCGATAGACTTTTTTTCTTTTAAAGCCTTACTTGCTATAATTGTAGCTGCTGCAGTTTTGGCTCCTTCTTTACTATCTATTAAGGGCTTTTTATTTTTTAAGATGCATTCAATGAAGTGATTTACTTCTGGTTCAAAAGGGTGCCCTGAAGAGTATTTCACGACAATTTTCTTAAACCCTTCTTTTTCATTTAAACAGATAGTATCTCTTAGAATCGTCCCTTTCGTTCCATAAACCGCAATATTGTTGGCATAAGCATAGGGGCTAATTGGTTCATACAAAGCGGTTACTTTGCCAATTACCCCATTCTTAAACTTAAATATTGCCACCACTGAACTATCATTCTTCATCTTTTGGAAAGTAATGCGGTTACTATAAGCTTGAACCTCCACTGGTTCATCCTGAGCAAACCAGCGCAAAAGGTCCAAAGGATGGCAGCCTCCTCCAACCATCGGGAGTTCCTTTTCTAAATACCAGTTCATTTTTGTCTCTGGATTGTATCTTTCCTTATCTGCCTGGCATTTGAGGTTATGAATATAATCCCCTTCTAAATAAAATATTTTTCCTAAGGTTCCTTTCTTAATAATTCTTTTTATTTCTGCGAACAAAGGATTAAATCTTAGAATTTGCCCAACCATAGTTTTAAGTCGAGAGTTCTTCTCGGCGGCTTTTACCATTTTCCTTAAATCAGAAATATTATCTGCCATTGGTTTTTCTACGAAGGTATGTTTACCGGCTTTTAAGGAACGGATGAATGGCTCGGCATGGAGATGGTCGGATGTATTAATCGAAATAATCTGAATATCATCTTGCTCTAAAATCTGATAATCGGTAGAGCCATACTTTATGCCATATTTCTTCTTTATTCTTTCTACCTTCCTCTTAGAAAAATCACAGACGGCTATTACCTCAGCAAAAGAATTGGATTGATAGGCTTTTAAATGAGCTTCCCCGTTATGACCCAATCCAATTATCCCTACCCCTAATTTTTTCCGCATTTCAACATCCTCCTCGTTCTCTTGCCGCTTTAATCATTGCTCTCATATTCTCTTCCGGGGTATCACGAGGAACCATCTCTCCGGTATCAAAGAGATATCCACCATTGATTTTGCCAGCGGTAATAATTCTCTCCGTCTCTTTAGATACCTGCTCAGCAGTTCCATTCATTAAGATATTCACCGGGTCTAAGTTTCCCATTAAACAGGTCTTACCTTTAACTGTTTCCTCGGCTTTTCCTATCTCTATCCCCGGTCCTACACTGATGACACTGGCTCCTAATTGAGTCTCTAACTCTAGATGAGGAATGGACTCTTCGCTATTATGAAGAAAGGTTAACCCTTCTGCTTCATTATAAGCACCTACGACTTTTTTGCAAGAATCAAAAGCAAAATTCCTATACTGTTCTGCGGAGATAAGACGACTCATCGCATTACAATCACCCAGCCAGATAGCATCAGCTCCTGCTTTAAGTTGAGCTATCCCCCACATCTTTTGAAATTCTGCAAAGAAATCGTTAGTGGCGTGCAGTAACTTTGGGTCAGTATGGATGAGCATCATCGTTTCCTGTATCCCGTAGAGGAGACAGGTTGAAGAAAAGGGGGCAGCGTTACCTCCACATAGACATACTTTGTTCCCAAAGTGTTGGCGAATTTTTCGGATAGCCTCTAATTTAACCGGCATCCTTCCATCCTTATTTGGGTCAGGCATCTTAAGGTTTTTTAATGTCTCCCGGGTGGCAGGTTTCTTCATAGGTGTATTTCCCATACCATCTGACATCAAACTCCTCGCTCATCGCAAATACCGGTACCCTTTCAGGAATTTTCAAAGCAACTGCTTTTCTTACATCATCTAAAATTCCTTTATAACCCATAATTTTCTCCTATATTTTTCGCAAAAAGACCTTTGGTTTTACAGGTTTTTTTGTATTTAAAGATTCCATAATGGCGAAAGCAATAGAGGAGGCATTAGCACCATCATAGACATCTATCGGTGGAGATTTTCTCGCTATCACAGAATCAAGCAAATCTTTGACTAAAGGTTGAAAAGGATGACCCGGATAATCAAGGTTAATACTGAGCGCTTCCTCCTCTTGGGTAGAATAGTAGAATTTATTGCCGACAAAACTTCCTTCGGTTCCCATCACCTGCAGGTCAGCACAGTATTTCAGGATGCAGCCGAAAGAGGCATGGATTTTGCCAATCGCCCCTTTTTTGAATTTAATAAGCGCAACAATACTATCAGGGAAAGAATAATCTTCTTTGGAATAAGCCATCTTAGTTCCGTAAGCAAAGACTTCTTCAGCTTCATCCTCTAAAATCCAGCGGAAGGTATCAATGGCATGGCAACCGCCTCCACAGATGGGGGTATGGAATTCATCCTTTTTTGCCCGCCATGTTCCGGTCAAAATACTTTCTTTGTCTAAATTATGCAGATATTCCCGCTGAATATAGAATATTTTTCCAAACATTCTCTTATCAGCATGACGCTTCACTAATTGGTAAATGGGGTTATATCTTAAGATGTAGTTAACCATCAATATTCTTTTAGTTTGTTCAACTTTTTTTACCATTGCCTCCAATTCTTCCATCTTAATCGCCATTGGCTTTTCTACAAGAACATCCCTTCCTGAGTCCAGCGATGCCAAAGAGATAGGAGCATGGTTTTTATCATCAGTCCTGACAACGACTAAATCAAGTTCCTTCAATTTAAGCATCTTCTCATAATCCTTGAACCAATAGGGAATATTTTTTTCTTTGGCAGCCTGTTTAGCCCTCCCCTCTATAATGTCGCAAACGGCAATAACCTCGGCTCTTCCCTCTTCCCGAAATATATCTATGAAGTTTTTTCCTCCGCCTCGAGAAGGCACCCCCATTCCCACTATTCCTACCTTCACTTTTTTCATATCGCTATCTCCTCATCTCTTCAACTGCCTCAATTACCTTATCCGCCATATATTTCAGTTGTTCTTCAGTAATAGGATAAAGTGGCAGATGTGTAAATCTGTGTAAGAAAGCCTCCTCAGCATTGGGGCAGGTTTTCTTAATTGCCTCTGTATCATATCCAAGTTGCTTCATATAGGAAAACCGATACAAAGGGGCAAAGTGAGGAATCTGGGTTACCCCTTTTGCGGTCAGTTTCTCCTCGAAATCCTGGATATCTCCATTTAGTTTCTCTGGCTCTATCTGCAAGAGATAGAGATGATAGGTCCCCTTTATTTCATCGTTATCTAAAGGACAAGGGATGATTCCCTCTATTCCCTCAAATCTCTTGTTTAAGTATTCGGCATTCTTCCTTCTAATTTTAATGATTTTTTCTAATCTTTTCATCTGACTAAGGAGAATTACCGCCTGAATCTCGGTAGAGGAATGGTTTCCCGCCGCCGTGTAATGGTCTCCTTTTCCTTTTAAGGCAACCACATCATAGAGCCATTTCTCAATCGGATGAGCAATATCAAAGCCACCAAATCGGCTCTTGGGGAAATCTTCGCCGAAATCGGTGTTGGTTACCACAATTCCCCCTTCACCTAAAGCATTGATATTTTTTACCTCATGGAAACTATAACTGCCGAAGTCCCCAATTGTACCACTCATCTTGCCTTTATAACTTCCGCCAAAGGCATGGGCGGCATCCTCAACCACCATTATATCATTCTCCTTGGCTAATTTCATAATGGAGTCCATATCCGGGGGATATCCTCCGATATAGACCGGCATAATTACCTTTGTTCTCTTGGTTATCTTCCTCGCCACATCCTCGGGGTCAATATTGATGGTTCTTGGGTCAATATCGGCAAGAACCACCTTTGCCCCTATTTCCAAGGGATAAGAAATGGTGGAAAGGAAGGTAATCGCGGGAGCAATCACCTCATCCCCAGGCTTTAGACCAGAAAACTTAAGTCCAATCTCAAAACCAGCGGTAGCATTGGTGACAAAACAGGCATACCTAACATTGAGAAATTTCTTCGCCTCCTCCTCCAGTTCCTTTACCTTACTTCCCAAAGACAACTTAGTTGCATATTTACCTTTCTCCCGCAGTTTCTCAATTTCCCCTTTTACCTTAAGAAGTTGCTCATCGTAATCGGTTGCATCCTTCCCGGGAATGAGGAATTTAATAATCTCTGAGATGTCATCCGTATTTACATTCTCCCCGATTGCGGCCCAGGGAACTTTTGCCTCTCCGGTATCATACCGGAAATCCGATTTTCCCTTCTTTTTCTCTTCCATTTTCTCCTCCCATTTTTTCTGAAAATTCCATTATTTCTGGCTTTGAGGTTAGGTCATAGTAACGTAATACAGTTAAAGCGCCTGGATTAAGTGTTATTACATCCCCCCTATCCTCACCCTCTAACGACCTCACCAGAACCTTAGGAAAATCTGTTCCCAAATTGCCAATGGCGACCCAGAGGGAGTCATTGATAAAGATGGAGACCCGACGATTCCCTTCAGTCAAGGGGAACCTATTTTCTTTTATTCCCTTTACTTCAATGTAGACAACGGTGTTTTCTTTGGCCATCTGCCGATAGACATCCAGATATTTGAAATACCTGTCGCGTCCAGCAATAGAACTGGCTCCCATAGTGGGAGACAAGCCTGCTTTCTTTTGCGCCTTCATCCATTCCGTCCAGACATCATATTCCTTCTTCCAGGAGACATCGGGGATATTGAAAACATCCTCTTCTTCACCATAGTTGCCATCTTCCAGCCAAAGAAACTGGAGATAGGGAATAGAACCGGCCATTGAGAGATGCTCTATTTTGGGTATAAGTTTAAGTTTTGGAGTAAAATCCCTTTCTTTCCAGTTGGTAATCAGTCGGCTCCAATCATTGAAGCGAATTACATAAGGTTCATAAAACTTGGTCTTTTCTATGGATACTGAGATATCGGGGATGCCTTCCCCCAGCAATTGGTAATCCCAGGCTTTCTCTTTGAAAGGTGAGGGGGTATCTCCACCAATATGGGCAACAATTAAGCCGTTTCTTCTTTTAACCCGGGCATATATTTCACAGATAAAGTCGTTCCAGAGAGCCCAAACACCTTCATCTATCTCTTTCTCCATAAATTTAGCTTCAGCGATATGGTCCCAGTTTTTTTTATCCTTTCCTTTTGAAAAAGGAGCAAACTCTACAAAATGAATATGGTTATCACCCTGAGGATTTGAACAACCTACACTAAACCCACCATCCCAGTAAAGCCCATCAAACCCATAGTCATCCATCAGTCTATCAACTACACTGAAGAAATATGCTCTCCAACCAGGACTTCCCGGGCAGAGCCTATCCAGGTCATAGTAAACTTCCTTTAAATGGGGTGTGCCACTACTCCATTCAGGTCGGTAAATTGAACTTCTTACATCCAAGAATCCCGGTGAAACATAAGGAATAACCTTTAGTTTTCTCCGGTGACATTCATCAATAAATCTTCTCAGTCCCTTTTCATTGAGAGGTTCATAGACGCCTTTTCTAAGGAAACCGCACATATCATTCCACCACCACACATGAACAACCCCAAGACCTTTTTCAGCATAAAGGTCAAGTAGTTCCCAATCTTTCTCCGTTGGATAGTAAGGTTTCCGTGTAGGATAATGTCCAAACTGATAGCGGACATGGCCGGCATCGTAATCATAAATACGATGCCTCCTTAAACAACCCTTTTCTATCTCTACATCTCTTGCCCATTTCAAAAAAACTAATCTATCTGCCATTTTAAAATCTCCTTTTCTCCTTCAAATTCAGATATTTCTTTGAACTCGTATTGGCAACTCTCATCATTAAAAAGATAAATCTTTAAGGGCAAGGTAGATTTACCGGTAAGTTTTAGTTTTATCTCTTTAGAGGTAGGATTATAGTTTGCTTCAGTTATCTTTGTATC
>DAOVGU010000073.1 GCA_030672255.1 bacterium | reverse complement strand
TTTTCTGAGTGTATTCATCGTAGTATAAGAAGGGGAGTTATCAACATATTCACAGTTATTCACAGTTTCCCCCTCTGGACTCCCCCTTCCTTACTACTACTATTTATTAATCTCTTAAAAACCATGAGTCATTATACAAGTGAACCACGTCCTACCCACCTTTATTAGATTCCTGCCCCCGCCTTCGCGGGGACAAGCTTGCACCTGCCCCCGCTTGCGCGGGGGTAAACTTGTCCCTTTGAAAAAAGGGAGCAGGTGCAGGAATGACATGGTGTTCACTGAGTATTTACGTGGAGCCAATAGCTCCCCGGGTAGGGCTCGAACCTACGACATTTCGGTTAACAGCCGAACGCTCTACCATTGAGCTACCGGGGAATTATCTTTATTATACTATATTTGGGGAGAGGATGAAAGTTTTTTTCTGACGATTCTACTGCTTTCTACAATAACGAAAGCGGAGAGAATAAGAAGAATGGTGGCAACGGTGCCTAAAAGTAACTTTCCAGTCGCCAAGAGCAAACCAACCCGCAAGAAGAATAATCACCAGAGTAGAAATATAGCGATTCTTTAATAATTTAATCCTCAAACCTTCGCTAAACAATTCCTCACTGATATAGCGGGTAATCCGGGTAGATGAGATTAAGATGGCCAGAGGCTTTGCTCCAATAGAGTCCCGCACTAACCGCCAGAACGGCTAAAATTGCCAAAACCCCCTCCACAATCATCGCTCCATAACCAATTTTTTTGGCGTCCTTTTCATTGGGCAATTGCTTGGCGGTAGTACCGCTGGCAACAAGGCTATGAAAACCACTGATCGCACCGCAGGCAATGACGACACAAACCATCGGCCAGAGAAAGCCCGCATTTCCTCTCCAACTGATATAGGCGGGTGTTGATATATTGGGATGCGTAAGGATAAGCCAGTTTTTAGCCGGAATGTAATCTACTCCATCCTTTTTCTCTATCGCCGGTGTTTTTCTTTCCGGATCTATTTGCCACAACCTCTCGGCAATTCTCCCATAGAATCTATAGCCCAGAAATAAAAGAAAGAGTGCAATTGTTCCAATCAATAGGGAATTCATTCTTCCTCACAGAGTTTGAGAAGTTTCTGCCAGCGCTCATCAACGTAGTTCTGGATAGTATCAATTAAATCTTTATTCTCTGGTTTGAAGAGATGTTTAAACCGACCCTGCAATTTCAACCATTCGGTAACTGGTTTTTTCTCTTTGGGTTTATAGGTAAGGCGATACTTTCCAGCAACTACCTCATATAAGGGCCAGAAACAGGTATCTGCCGCAAGTCTGCCAATGGTTAGGGTTTGCTCTGGAGGATGTCCCCAACCAAGCCGGCAGGGAGAAAGGATATCCATAAAACTGGGGCCATCGGTATCCAGAGCCTTTTCTACTTTACTTATCAGGTCATTCCATTTCCCTGCCGTTGCCGTGGCCGCATAAGGAATTTGATGAGCAACCATAATACCGGTTAAATCCTTTCTGAATTGAACCTTTCCTGGAATTACTGTTCCCGCAGGGGCGGTGGTGGTACTAGCTCCTTTTGGAGTGGCGGAGGAACGTTGAATCCCGGTATTCATATAGGCTTGGTTATTGTAGCAGATATAGAGGAATTGATGTTCTCTTTCTACCGCTCCGGAAAGAGCCTGCAGGCCAATATCGTAGGTGCCACCATCTCCGCCAAAGGCAATAAACCTGACCTCTTTATCGATCCTACCTTTTCTCTTCAAACTTCTATAGGCGGCCTCTATTCCACTGATGGTACTGGCCGCATTCTCAAAGGCATTATGAAACCAGGGAACCTTCCAGGCGGAGTAAGGGAAAATGGTAGTAGCAACCTCCAGACAGCCGGTAGAGGCTACCGCGACAACCGGTTCTTTTGTGGCTAATAATACCTGCCGGGCAATGATGCCCGCAGCGCACCCTGGACAGAGTCTATGTCCTCCAACAAATAATTCCTTTTTTTCCGATAATTCCTTTAAATTTGCCATCTATTTTTTCTCCTTATTATATTCATGAATAGACATAAATTAAAAACTGACATAGGGTGTCATTGCGAGGAGTCCGCCTGAGGCGGACGACGTGGCAATCTCTCACTTCTCTGAAAAAAGAGATTGCTTCGCTTACGCTCGCAATGACAGCTATGCTGTCATCTGTAGTTGTTGCAATTATTCTCTCACTCCCAAATAAGTTAGCAAACTTTTAATCTTTCCTGCTCTGTTTATTTCCTGAAGATCTTCGTAGATAGAATGAATCTCCTTTAATCCGATATCCCGACCGCCGAGTCCATAGATATAGTTAACAACTTTTGGTCTTTCTTTTAAATCATAAAGAGCATTTCTAACTTCGGCAAAGAGTGGGCCGGAAACAGCGTTAAAGGAATCGGCTCTATCCAAAACTGCTACAACCTTAACATTTTTCAATAGTTCCTTTAATTCCTCCGCGGGAAAGGGACGAAAGACTCTCAGTTTCAAAAGACCCGCTTTTGTTTTCTCCTCTCTTAGTTGATCAACCACCACCTTGGTTGTCCCCGCTGTAGAACCCATCGCAATAATAGCGACTTCACTATCAGTAGTTTTATAATCTTCAAAAAGTTGATACCCCCGACCAAATTTCCCTTTAAAGTCTTCCCCGATCTTTAAAATTATTTCTTTGCTTTCCCTCATCGCTTCCGCTTCCTGACGTTTATGCTCAAAGTAGTAATTCTGCAAATCCAAAGCCCCCACGGTAAAAGGATGCTCTATATCCAGGAGAAAATTTTTAGGTCTATATTCACCGATAAAATCCTTTACTTCTCTATCTAAGAGAGACGTTAAGAGTTCCAGACAATGGGAAAGGATGAAACCATCGGTAGTAACCATTACCGGAAGTAAAGACTCTTCAGCAATTCTGACTGCCTGAATAACATTGTCATAGGTCTCCTGGACACTCTCAGAGTAAAGCTGAATCCAGCCAGAATCCCTGGCTCCCATGGTATCACTATGATCACAGTGGATGTTGATTGGTGCTGAGAGAGCCCGATTAACCATCGGCATCACAATCGGCAGTCTCAAACCAGAGGCAATATTTAAGACCTCCCACATCAGAGCAAGACCCTGGGAAGAGGTGGCGGTCATTGCCCTTGCTCCGGCTAAAGAAGCACCAACAACGGCACTCATCGCGCTATGCTCACTTTCCACAGGAACGAACTCCGTATCTACCTTACCATCGGCAACAAATTGAGAAAAAATCTGAACAATTTCTGTAGCCGGAGTAATTGGATAAGCCGCCACTACGTCAGGATTGATCTGCCTCATTGCCTCTCCAATTGCTTCATTGGCGGTCTTGGCTATTCTTTTTTCAGACATTTTTTCTTCTCCTTTTTAATACTTTTGATAGCTCGATTATTGAATAGGTATTGAGAACATCTCTTTCTTCTAACCAACCAAGGTTGGCCATTATATAACCCCGTATTCCTGCCCCTGATTTAATCAGGGGCTGCCAGGAACAGGTTTAATACGGGGGTAGTTGCCGTCCCTGCGGTGATTCCTGCTTTTGCAGGAAGGGATTGCTCGGCTATGTTCTGGCTATTAATTAATATTATAAGGAATTTTTCATAAAAGTCAAAAAATGGTATAGTTGTAAAATGAATCTTAGCGTTCAAATAATAATCTTTTTTCTTACCGCTTTTATCATTCTTAAGGGCGCAGACTGGTTTGTAGGTTCGGCCGTTGCTATTGCCGAAGGGGTAGGAATTTCCAAAGGCCTCATCGGAGCAACAATTGTTAGTTTAGCAACAACGGCTCCCGAACTCTGTGTCTCCTCCTTTGCTGTCTTAAGTGGTCATTCTCAGATGGCACTGGGAAATGCGACGGGCTCGGTGGTTTGTAATATCGGGCTCTTCGGATTTTGTGTACTTCTTTCTACCATCGCGATAAAGAGGGAAATTCTCTTAGCACAAGGACTGATTATGTTGGCCGCAGGATTTCTTCTCTATCTTTTGTCCCAATTGGGAGTAATCAACCGGTCAGGAGGTTTTCTTCTCCTCATCTGTCTTGCTTTTTACATCTGGTTTTCTTTCAAAAAGGTAAAGGAAAGGTATCAAAGGAAAAAGGAATTTGCTCTTGGAAAAACCTTTCTTTTCTTCATTTTGGGAACGACTTTGGTGATTGGAGGAAGTAGAATTCTGGTTTTTCTTGGGGTAAAGATTGCAGCATCCTTAGGGATACCGGAGTTGATAATTTCGGCCTCTTTAGTCGCTTTAGGTACCTCCTTGCCAGAACTGATTACCTCCCTTACCGCTCTTTTTAAACGTCAGATAGAGATTTCGGCCGCCAATATCATTGGAGCTAATATCTTTGATATTCTTTTAGTGGTAGGAGCCTCAGCATTTATCTCTCCTTTACCAATAGAGCCACAAACAAAATCTCTCATCCTGCCGATGATGCTTCTTTTGATGTTCTTGATGATTCTTTTCGGATATACAAAGAAAAAATACCAACGCTGGGAGGGGATGGTTCTTTTACTAATCTATTGTGTCTTCCTTCTTTTTCTATTTGTATAACAAATTCATATGGAAGAAAAAAATTCCAGGGAAAGAGCTCTTTTTTCTTTAAGTCATAAAGAACCTGACCGGATACCTTCAGATTACTGGGCCGTTCCTGAGACGACCAATCAACTTCTCCAAACCTTTGCATTGATGAGTAAGAATGAACTTTTAAAGAAATTGAATATTGACTTCCGTTATGTAAAGCCTGAGTATAGAGGTGATAATTTCAGGGAAGAGGCTGACGGAAGTCTCCAGCAAAGGTTACCGGATGAAACCTATAAGGATATCTGGGGAGTGAGAAGAAGAAAGATTACTTGGGAGAAAGGTAGTTACTTGGAGGTGCTTGAATCGCCATTGGCAGAAGTAAAGAATGTCCAGGAAATAGAGAATTATCCGTGGCCTGATATAGAGCCCTTTGACTATAAGGGGATTTTTAAAGAATGCCAGAAATACGAAAATTATTCTATCATCTTGACCGGGGATAGATTGACCACAAGGGCGAGTATTTTTAAGCTGGCCACATACTTGAGAGGAATGGAGAAGTTCCTCATGGATTTAGCCTTGAATC
>DAOVGU010000237.1 GCA_030672255.1 bacterium | reverse complement strand
ATACATTAACCGAGTTCATCGACTGGGCGATAACCAATTACCCTGCAGACAATTATGCTCTTGTGCTCTGGAACCATGGCAGTGGCTGGAGAGAGATATTGAAAAGGAAGAGGAAAACAAGGTTTTCCTGGAAGGTAGCGGAGGATTGGGGAAGCATTCTACAGCAGGAAGGAATAGATGGTCTTCTTCCCAGGAGTGTTTGCGTTGATGACACATCTAATGATGTTCTCTATATGAATGAGGTTCAGACCACTCTCAATAATGTCCCTAATATTGACCTGCTCGGTTTTGACGCCTGCTTAATGGGGATGGCGGAGGTTGCCTACGAGGTTTCTAAATCCACCAATACCGTTGCGATAATGGTTGGCTCGGAAGAGGCAGAGCCAGAAGACGGCTGGCCCTATGATACAATCCTTACCGACTTAGTAAATGCCGATACCGACCTTGGCCACCCAATGACAGCAACTGAATTAGGGATAACAATTGTCGATAAGTATGAAGACTGCTATACAGATCCAGCTCATCCTGATCCAAACACTACCCAGTCCGCCATAGATTTGAGCAAGATGGGTGCTTTGGCTACCGCTATTCATAGTTTTGCCACGGCGATGAGTTCCAACTGGTCGGAGATCAAGAGTTGCCGGGACAATTCCCAGGAATATTCTTTATTAGAAAATATTGACCTTTATCACTTTGCCGATTTAGTTTCTAATAATGTTACCGATGACACAATTGCTGCCTTGGCAGATGATGTTAAGACCGCAGTAAATAATGCAGTTATTGCCGAGTATCATGGCACAGGCAGGGTAAACTCCAATGGTTTAGCAATTTATTTCCCAAACAGGGACGATGGCTTTTACCAGAGATACTATGAGGATACTGCCAACTACAACTTTCCCAATGATACAACCTGGGATAATTTCCTTAAAGAATATTTAATCAATGCTTCTCCAGCGCCCACAACCTCCTCTTCTTGGCTTTCAGTGGTTCCAACAATCGATGGAGAAATTTCAACCGATGAATGGACCGATGCCACAGCGGTTAATATTGCCAATACCGGTATCACTTCTACCGTTACTGCCTATATCAAGAATGACAGTCAGTATCTATATCTAGCCATTGATGATCTTAATGATTCTACCTTAAATACTCTTGATGAAATTGGAATATACTTTGATGATGACCATAATCATCAATGGGATTCAGACAGTAATACTGATGAAGGAAACTACTGGTGTTATTATGATGGAGCGGCCTGGCAGAATCTGTTTCGGGGAATCTATTATGATGGAACTTATCCTTACTTCTCTGTTGCTACCGTCGCTGCAGCCGATATTACCTCTTCTGGCTCTATTACCTCCGGCAATATGCAGTATGAGATAAAAATAGATCTTACTACAGGGGCATTACAGGCAAGCCCCGGAGATACCATCGGCTTTTACTTCTTTTGCTATAATAGCAACACTGATTCACACAACGGAGAATGGTCTAATGGATTTAATGATACTGGGGCATGGCAAGAACCTTTGCATTACGGACATCTCACTCTTGCCGAGGCCCAGGCTGAAGATGGAGGAGGTGGTGGAGGAGGTGGCTGCTTCATTGCTACCGCTGCCTATGGAACCGCTATAGCTGAAGAGGTAAAAACCTTAAAGAAGTTCAGGGATGATATTCTTCTAAAGAGCGTTGCCGGCAGGGACTTTATCAAACTTTATTATGCTATTAGCCCACCAATTGCTGAATTTATCAGGCATCAACCTTTATTAAAAAACATCGTGAGAACCGCTCTAAAACCTCTTATCTGGTTTAGCCGGTTAGTAACAAAAAATGAGACCTGATGCTTTTGGATTCCATCAAAAAATTAAAAAATTATCCCTTACTTTTGAAAAAGATCAAAGAAAATAAGGGACCCCTTTCTCTTGAGGGGCTTTGGGGCTCCTCCAAATCTTTCCTCATCTCCTCTCTCCTTCAAGACTTAAAAAGTTCTTTCTTAATTATTACCGAAAATGTGGAAGGTGCAGAGAAATTCTATTTTGACTTTCTTACATTTCTGGGAAAAGAACGGATTAGACTTTTTCCTTTCTGGGAGGTTTTACCTTACGAAAAAATAAGACCGCCGGCTCCCATCCTCCAAGAAAGATTGAAGGTTCTTGAGGAACTCACCCTCCCCCCTATCCCCTCCCCGATTGTTGTTGCTCCCATCCAGGCAATTTTACCAAAGATTGTTTCTCCCTTACAGTTTAAAGCAAACAGAATCTCTCTTGCAATAGGAGATTCTCTCAAGCGAGAGGTTCTTGTTAAAAAATTCCTTGCCTCTGGCTATGAACCGGCGGAGATGGTGGTAGAGAGAAAAAACAGTTTTGTCCTCCGGGCCGGTATTATCGATATTTTCCCCTCAACCCTTCCTTCGCCAATAAGAATAGAACTTTCCGGGGAAAAAATTGCTTCCCTTCGTCTTTTTGATACAGATACTCAACGCTCACTGAGAAAAATAGGTTCCTGTAAAATTCTACCCAGGGATGAATTAAACTTTAGGAAAACCGGTTCGGTCCCATTTTTAGAGTATCTCCCCGAGAAAAGTATAATCTTCCTCAATGAGCCGAGAAAGACGGAAAGTGAGGCAAGAAAATATCTAAGAGAAGTGCCAGCGAAAAAGAGGGATTTCTATCTTTCCTGGGAGGAATTAATCTCCTTATCTTCTCAAAAATCTCTCCTTCGGCTTTACACCTTCCCCATAGAGACTAAAGCAGAGAAAGTCTCTTTTCTGACAAAATCGGTAGAGGGGATGAAGGTTCCAGAAATCTTCTCTCCCTCACCCACCCTCCCCCTTAAAGGGGGAGGAGAAAACTCTCTTCCCCTCCCTCGAGGGGAGGGGATAAAAGGGAGGGTTAAAATCTTCTTTGCCAATAAGGGGCAAAAGGAAAGATTTGCTCAGATTGTCTTTAAAGAAAAGAAGGTTCCAGAAAAGCAATTTGAACTGCTTATCGGCAATCTCTCTGCCGGGTTTGTGGTTCCTGAGATTTCCTTAACTATGCTTACCGATCATGAAATCTTCTCCCGCTACCAGAACCGCAGAGCTCGACCCATTTTTAAAGAGGCAACCACAATTTTTGCCTTTGAAGATCTGAAGAAAGGAGACTATATCGTCCATATTAATGAGGGGATTGGTCGGTTTTTAGGATTAAAGAGGATGAAGATCGATAAAAAGCAACAGGAGTTTATAGCCATAGAATATGCTAAAGGAAATTGGCTCTATCTTCCCCTCTCCCATATTCCTCTTATACAAAAGTATGTTGGCAGTTCAAAACCCCCAAGACTTTCAACATTGGGAACAAAGACCTGGCTGAAAACGAAGGAGAAAATAGCCGGTAGACTCCGGGACCTGGCATCAGACCTTTTGGAACTCTACACTTATCGTAAAAGGATAGAGGGGTTTCGCTTTTCTACCGATAGCGATTGGCAAAATGAGTTTGAGGATGGTTTTATCTATGAGGAGACCCCGGATCAGAAGAGAACAATTAAAGAGATAAAGGGTGATATGGAGAAACCCCGGCCGATGGACAGGCTGCTCTGTGGAGATGTTGGCTATGGGAAGACTGAGGTCGCGATGAGAGCCTCTTTCAAGAGCGTGATGGATAGTAAGCAGGTGGCGGTTCTGGTTCCCACGACAATCCTTGCTACTCAGCACCTATCCACATTTAAAGAGAGGTTTGCGAGCTACCCGGTTAACATTGAGCTACTCTCCCGATTCAAGAATAGAAGAGAGCAACGCAGAATCCTTGAAGATTTAAAAATGGGGAGAATCGATATTGTCATTGGAACGCACAGGCTTTTAGGTGAGGATGTTATCTTCCATAACTTGGGACTATTGATTATTGATGAGGAGCAGCGCTTCGGTGTTATCCATAAGGAAAAGTTAAGGGTTCTCTCCGAGCACATCGATGTCCTTACCCTTTCGGCCACTCCTATTCCCAGAACATTGCATCTTTCCCTCTCTGGAATCAGGGATCTCTCTCAAATTAATACCCCACCAGCCGAGAGGCTCTCGGTCATTACCTATTGTGCAGAGTATAATGAGTCCCTTATTAAAAATGCCGTTCTTCGGGAAATGGAAAGGGGCGGTCAGGTTTACTATCTCCACAACCGGGTCTTCAATATTGAGGAAAAGGCGATAAGCCTGAAGAGATTGCTTCCTGATGTTAAAATCGGTGTTGCCCATGGCCAGATGGAGGAGAAAAGATTGGAAGGTGTGATGTTGAAGTTCATCAAAGGAGAGATCGACCTTCTTTTAGCGACAACCATTATTGAATCGGGCCTCGATATCCCTAATGCCAATACGATCATTATTGAGGAGGCGGAGAACTTTGGTCTGGCCGATCTTTACCAGTTGCGTGGTCGGGTTGGACGTTACAAAGCCAGAGCCTATGCCTATCTTCTCATCTCTGAGGATGCTACACTCGGCTCTGAGGCAAAAAAGCGACTGAAGGCCATTGAGGAATTTTCTACCCTGGGCAGCGGTTTTAGATTAGCACTCAGGGACCTGGAAATCAGAGGGGCAGGTAACATCCTGGGAAGGGAGCAACACGGCTTTATCTCTGCGGTTGGTTTTCATCTATATTCTGATTTACTCAAAGCCATAACGGGAGAGTTACTGGGGAAACCTCAAGCGTTTTCCCATAAGGTGTTCTCTTCAGCCACCCCTGATTTAATCAGGGGCTACATCCCCGAATCCTACATCCAGAGTGAGCCACTTCGCCTTCGCCTTTATCGCCGCCTTTTTTCTTCAGGAAGGAAAAGAATCCCTGAGTTTACCCAGGAACTTAGAGATCGCTTCGGCTCTATCCCTGAACCCCTCCAAGATCTCTTGCGCGCCCGACAGGATTAGAACCCGTCGCTTCGGCCTGCCGTCCTTCACTCCTTAAAGGGCAACCCCGATGGTTTCCCTTTAATCTTTCCCTTCCTTCCGCATTGAGCTTAAAGTTCGCCGATAAGGGAAAAATCCTTTTTCCCTTAATATCCCTTTTTCAGGCTCTTCATCCTGCCTTTGATGCATTTTAATAAAAGCAGCATATGATCGAACGAGTAGAAGCATGAGTGGTCAACTTAAAAAATTCCAGATTATAGGCTCCATAAATTATATATCTTGCCAGCATTCAGCATTTTTTGCCAGTATT
>DAOVGU010000113.1 GCA_030672255.1 bacterium | reverse complement strand
TGCCAAAAATAGAAATACCTGCAAAATTGTTAAAATTCATAAATCTGGTAGCAAAGTTGCCTGTTCTCTGAAAGGAAAGACCGAAATCCCCCTTTTACTTTATTACTTCTATGAAAAAAATGGAGAAATAAAATATCGTTTCGAAGATATCCCTTCCTTCAAAAATTCCATTACCCTTTTCTTTTAATATAAATGCATAGAAATTTCCTTTGTAGGGGCTTGAGTTGCTATGAGAATATCAGGAAATTTACCTCTTCGCATATTCCTTACTAAAGTGAACTCATAGTATAGTAGCGGAATTTATCAAGCCCGTTCTTTCGGGTCGGATAAATCCGACCCCTACAGGTTCTAATTTATGACAGAAAAAAGAGTTAACGATTGGATAAAAGCTCTGCAGAAGTTTGATTCTTCTATCAGGAAAAATTTTGCTGACATATATGGCGAAGAATCACTGATAGAGAAAAAGAGAAAAAATCTTTTAGAACTGCTGAGGATATTTTCTGAATTATTTCCTGAAAATCCGAAAGTCTTAATAGTTCGAGTCCCGGGAAGGATAAATTTGATGGGTGTCCATACCGACGGACAGAGAAGTTTTAAGAACTATATTGCCTTTCACCGTGAGATTTTTATTGTAGCTAAGCAAAGGGCGGATGATTTAGTCACGGTGCACAACATAAAAGAAAAGGCTTTTCCAACTACCTTTTTTTCAATCGCTAAAGAGATTCCCCATGCTAAAAGAGGAAATTGGCTAAAATTTATTTCTAACGTTTCTCCTGAATATAGCTGGACAAATTATATAAAAGCGCCTATCTTAAGAATCCAGGATAAATTTTCTGAAAGAAAATTAAAAGGACTTGACCTTTTGGTGGGAAGTGATTTGCCTCTTTCTGCTGGTCTTAGTTCTTCATCAGCCTTGGTATTGGCTACCGCTTTGTTATTTTGCCAGAATAACAGCCTTTCTATTACTAAAGAAGAAATAATAAAATTATGTGGAGAGGCCGAATGGTATGTGGGAAGTCGCGGAGGAATGGGAGACCATGCGGCGCAATTACTCTGTAGAAAAAATTCTATTCTTCATCTCAAATTCTGTCCTGAGAACTTTTCGCCTTTTAAGCAGCAATATTTGCCTTTACCCAAAGGATATAAGTTTATTCTTTGTAATTCCTTAAAAAAAGCCGAAAAATCTGAAGGGGTTAAAAATATTGTTACTCAAAGGGGTTTAGGCGCGAAATTAGCCCTTCTCTTTATTAAAAATAAATTTCCTCAATTCTCCCGAATTAAAACTCCGGCAGGCTTGCTAAGTCTGAGAGATAAAGAAATATATAAAATTTTAAAATCTCTTCCTGAGTCAATGATCAAAAAAAGGATTTATCAAGAATTCCCTGATATAAAGGAGAAACTTAGTTCATTATTTAGCCTTTATCAAACTACTTTTAGAAGATATCCCCTCCGTGGTCCTTTATTGTATCTTTTAGCCGAGGGCAGGAGAGGAGAATATTTTGCCAGGGTTCTAAAAAAAGGAGAGATGAAGACAGCAGGTAAGTTGATGAAAACAGCGCATAATGGAGATAGAGTTATCAAAAGAAATATTTCTAATAGTTACCTAAATGGTCTCATTAGAAATGAAGCGAAATTATATTGGCAGCCCGGAGCCTTTCAATGCAGTTGTGAAGAATTGGACTTTCTGGTAGACTTGGTTTCAAAAGTTAAAGGTGTTTTAGGGGCAAGACTTACCGGAGCCGGTTTTGGTGGCTGTGTAGTAGCTTTAGTCAAGGAAAAATCTGTAGAAAAAGTTATAGAATTGGTGAATCAAAAATATTATCAACCGCATAATTTACCATTAGCCGCTGAGGTCTGTATTCCTATTGCCGGGGGAACAATTCTCTAAATTCTACAAAAAGATTTTTGAGAAAGGAGTATCAATGAATTCTAAAGAACGAGTAATTACCACCCTTAATTTCCAAAAGGCTGACAGATTACCAAGATACGAAATTTAATGAAGGTCCATTTTTCTCTGAAAAAAGTAAATTAGTAACCAACTTGCTTTAATTGGTGGATTACGTGTAAAACTTGACATTTTCTTTTTTTGAGGTATAATGATATAATAGGTAATAACAAGTGATGATAAATAGGGTAAAGAAAAATATATCTATCCCAGCTTATCTACAGATAAGGGAATTGATTCTTCAGCAGCTGAAGGATAGTAGCCTAAAACCAGGAGACTGCCTTCCTTCCGAGAAGAAGCTCTGCGAAATTTACAATGTCAGTCGCATTACGGTGCGCGGAGCGATTTCATCCCTGACCAATGAAGGTTTATTATACAGTGTGGCGGGTAAAGGGACATTTGTCAATGAGGTAGCCCAGGAGCAGCAATTGGAATATGTAAGCAGTTTTTTAGCCGAATCAAAAAAGAAAAATTTCCAACCAGGAATTAGAGTATTAGAGCAAGCTATCATTCCCGCCGATAAGGATATCGCCAGCCACCTCAGGATAAAACCGGGAGAAAAAACGATTAAGATAAGGCGGCTAAAACTTGCCAATGGCCTTCCGCTCTTTATTGAAAAAAGATTTATTCCTTACCGATATTGTCCCTCGCTTATTGAGGAAGGTCTTGCTTTTGCTTCATTAACAAAACTCCTGAAGAATAAATATCATCTCAAGATAAAACACAGGGATATAAAGGTAAAACCAATGCTTTTACATACAGAAGCAGCAATGCTCTTAGAAACCAAAAAAAACTTACCCGGACTATTAGTCACCGAGACCCTCTTCTTGGAGAATAATCAACCGATAAAATGGGAAGAGCGTATCCATAGAACTGGTCTTCATTTCACCACCAATGCAGTATTAGAGGAATGAGGGGAAAAGGGGAGGGAACATGATGTTTATAGAGCTTAAAGGTTCACCAAGAGAAATCGGCCAGCAGCATGGAGAAGTATTTAGAGAAGATATTAAAAGGTATTACGATTTTTACTGCGCTCAACGCAATAAGACACCGGATAAACTGGACAAAACAATTCTGGAATATCTAAAAAAGCACTGCAACTATATCCTGGAAGAGATGGAGGGTATTGCAAAAGGAGCGGGAATGAAGTTTGAGGAGATACTGGTGTATAATCATTTTAATGTAATCAGTGGGTGCACACCTATCTTTTTTAGGAAGACAGAAGTTGGTCCTCTTCTTGCGCAAAATCTTGATTGTGGGGAAGAGGAGCGTAAAGCTACCCTTATTCGGGTTGTAAGACCTAAAGAGGGGCACTCCTTTATCGGTGCATCATTTGTAGGGACAGTATGGACAGGGAATGCTATAAATGATAATGGAGTATGCTGCACTGGTGTTTCATCCCACCAGAAAGGATATGCAACTGCCAATGGAACATCAGGGGGAATTATTGGAAGAGATATGATTCAACAGGCGGGAAATGTTGACGAGGCATTTGAGATAGCCAAATCACACACTTATATTGGTAAGATAGGGATTCATATTATAGCGGATGGTTCAGGAAAAGCTATTAAAACGGAGATGGATAATGAAAAGCATTTCGCCTTTCCTGTTAAGGGTGATTTTGCTTTTTCAACCGGCTTGTATGAATCGGAGATTGAAGCACAAAATGAGTCAGAATATTTGCAGGTGAAAGAAGAACGCAAAAAGACAATTCAGGAATTATATAATAATGGTAAAATAGAATTTTCATTAGAGGGGATGAAAAAATTATTATCCCATCATTGTTCACCTGGTTCTGTTTGTCGGCATAAGCCCTGGCAGACCAGAGGAGAAAATACGCAGAGTTCAAGAATAATGGTCATTAACCAAAGAAAACTTTTGATTACCGATGGTCCACCTTGTAAGAATGAGTATAAAGAGTATAAATTTAACCAAAAGGGACGAAATGAATTCTAAAGAAAGGGTGATTGCTACACTCAATTTTCAGAAGGCTGATAGATTACCAAGATACGAAATTTTTCGTGAGGATTTTATTTCCAACTGGAGAAGAAGGAAGAATTTGCCAGAAACTGCCAATATCTATGATTACTACAAAAAGGTTGATATCGGAGACATATTCCGACCCTGTGACAATGAAGGTCCATTTTTCTCTGAGAAAAGAATAGAGAAAAGAGATGGAGGCATTTATTACGAAAGGGACGACTGGGGCAGGCTGTTGGAAAAGAGAGAAGGTGCATATTTTTTTAAAGAAGTGGAAGTTGCCATTAACGAAAAAAGTAAATTAGCCAAAATTAATTTTGAGTCTCCGTCTCTCAATGAAAGGCACGTATCTATGCAGAAAGATCTAGCATATTCGAAAAAACGTTTTGCTCTTGTCTCTGGTGTTATTGGCTTGTATATGGGGTGTTACTATCTTCGCGGGAACGTTCAATTTCTTATGGATACAGCAGAAGATATCTGTTTTTGTAAAGATTTAGCCAGCAAAGTCAAAGAATATACCAAACAAATGGGTATTGAAGTTTTGAAGCGTTCAGATACCTACGATACTGCGATTTGGGTTTATGATGAACTTGCCA
>DAOVGU010000089.1 GCA_030672255.1 bacterium | reverse complement strand
CTTACCTCGGCCAACCTTTTTACCAATTTATGTGCGAGCATAATCGGCAAGGGCATTAGCTCCTCGGTCTCATTGGTAGCATAACCAAACATCATTCCCTGGTCTCCTGCCCCTCCCTCATTCACACCCAGAGCAATATCAGGAGACTGTTCCTGGATAGAGGTAATCACCGAACTTGCTTCACTGTTAAAACCAAAAGTAGGGTCAGTGTAGCCAACCTCCTTGATAAGAACTCTGGCCACTTTAGGAATGTCGACATAGCAATCTGTGGTAATCTCTCCGGCAACAAAGATTAGTCCGCGGGTTACCATCGTTTCACAGGCAACTCGTCCCTTTTTATCTTCCTTTAGTACGTTATCAAGGATACTATCGGAAATCTGGTCACAGATTTTGTCCGGATGTCCTTCGGTTACAGATTCTGAAGTAAATAGGTACTTCCCTTGAGCCGTCATAGCTTACTTAATTTTTTCTTTAAAAGGGTGATTCTCTCTACCGGGGTGGGATCAATCCTGTTAAGAATAGCCAGATAAAAACTGATCCAATCGCAGAGATAAAGAAGAGAAAAATTTCTTGCTAAAACTCCATTTTCTTCAGTGTTTATCTCTAAGATTCCGGCCGGATATTTGGAAAGCAAGGATTTGGTAATCTCCATCCGGCTCTTTACTCTTTCATAATCTCCTTTATCCCTTAAGAAGATGATAAAGAATTTTCTCAAAAGATTTAGAGGATTGTTCCAAGCCATTATTTCATTGTGATTCATCTCGGGAAAGAGATTCTTGCCGGAGAACTGTTTACTATTCTCGGCCAGTTGTGTTTGAAAGCGCATCGCAACCGCTGCCAGCCTGTTGGAAGCATAAATAATAGGTATTTTTCCTTTGAGTTTTTCGGCAATTCTTTTTGCTCTATTTTTTCTGAAAGGTACCTCCAAAGATAACCCCTCTTTGAGTTTAGCAAGAAGGGATAAGGCCTCCTTTACCTCTTTTCTTCTATTCCTAATTAAATTTAGTCTTTGAAAAAGTGTTAGAGCAGAGAAGAAGAGAAAACCAAGAGCAGCCCGGGGTGGAAATCCTCCCGGAATACGAAGAGAAAAAATTTTATCATCCTTAGCCAATTTTGTCAATTTGCCACCGGAGCTGATCACGATAACCTTTGCTTTGCTTTTAAGAGACTCCTGGTAAGAGCTAATCGTCTCTTCCGTATTGCCGGAGTAACTGATACAGAGAACCAATGTTTTCTCATCCACAAAATTAGGAATCAGATAATCCCGATTTACTAAAATAGGAAATTTTGTCTCTTCTCTTACCAGGTCAGCAACAAGATCCCCGGTAATTGCTGAACCGCCAAGGCCAGAGAAAAGAATAACCGAAGGTATAAAATTATTCAAGCCGGGAGGGATCCTGATAGCTTCTCCGAGATTTACTCCTTCTTGACATTGGTTGGGGAAATCTAAAAGAAGGGCAGCCATATCTGAAGCATCGATCCTCCTGATGGTTTTAAGATTATTCAGATTATTCATTGAGCAACTCCTTTTTTTTATAGAATGACTTGGCGTAGTCAATTACTTCCTTTGTGGTTTCAAAACTAAGGGCCTTTTTTGCAAATTTCTTTGCTTCCTGAAAGCTAACCCGACGGATAATCTCCTTCATTTCTGGAATAGCAAAAGGGGACATACTCAACGCATCGATTTCTAAACCTAAAAGCAGGAGAGCAAAGGATGGATCAGCAGCCATCTCTCCACACATTTCCACCCAGATTTCCTCTTTGTGAGCGGCCTCAGTGATATTTTTAATCAGGCGCAGGATTGCGGGGTGAGCCGGCTCATAGAGGTAAGCAATCTTCTCATTAATGCGGTCGATAGCGATGGAGTACTGAATAAGATCATTGGTACCGATACTGAAGAAATCTGCCTCTTTAGCTAAGATATCGGCGGTCATTGCCGCGGAAGGTGTCTCAATCATCACCCCTACCTCAATATCATTATTGAAATCTTTTCCTTCTATTTTTAATTCTGCTTTTGCCTCCTTTAGAATAAAGTTCGCTTTTCTCAATTCCTCTATCCCAGAAATCATCGGATACATAATTTTTAGATTTCCAAAAGGACTCGCCCGCAAAATTGCACGGAGTTGCGTCTTAAAGATATCTGTTCTTGCTAAACAGAATCTGATCGCCCGCCAACCTAAAAAAGGATTTAACTCTGAAGGAACCAGAAGGGATGAAGCAAATTTATCTCCTCCAATGTCCAGGGTTCTGATGATTACTGGATACGGTTTAGCCTTTTCTGCTGCTGTTTTATAGGAGGTGCACTGCTCTTCTTCACCGGGTAAATCCTGGCGATTAAGGTAGAAGAATTCTGTGCGGTAGAGCCCAATCCCCTCTGCTCCATAAAAAGGGAGATGAGCAATCTCGGCAGGCAATTCGATATTACTCCTTAACTTAATTCTCCTCCCATCCTTTGTCTGACAGGGTAAATCTTTCAGAATTAATAGCTCTCTCTTAGCGACAAGCAAATCTTCCTGTTGCCTTTTGTAGCTCTCCAAGGTCTCCTCATCAGGATTAATGATGACCGAACCTTCACTGCCATCAATAATGAGGAAATCTTCACTTTGAACCTTAGAGGTAACATCCTTTAACCCCACGACAGCTGGAATTTCTAAGGCTCGAGCCATAATGGCGGTATGGGAGGTTTTGCCACCGATATCGGTAGCAAAAGCAATTACCTTATCCCTGGACATACTGGCCGTCTCCGAAGGAGAAAGGCTATGCGCAATGACCACAGCCTTCTCCTTCAGTTGAGAGAGACTCTCTCGCTGTACTTCAAGGAGATTGCGAAGCACCCTTTTAGAAACATCCTCAATATCAACTTTTCTTTCTCTAAGGTAATCTGCATCTATCTGGGCAAAGGCGGTGATAAATTTCTGGGCAACAAAAGCAAAGGCCGATTCTATATTTACCATCTTCTCCTTTAATCTCTGAATGACCTCTCTGATCATTCTTTTATCCTTAAGGATGAGAAGATGAACATCAAAAATTCTCGCTTCCTTTCGGAACTCTCCCTTTACCCTTCCTTGAATTTCTCTGATCTCATTCTCAGTCTTAGCCAGAGCCTTTTTAAAACGATCGATCTCTCCTGGTAATTGCGATCTTGTAATTGAATAAGAAGGAATAGTTGAGATAGCATTT
>DAOVGU010000002.1 GCA_030672255.1 bacterium | reverse complement strand
GGTCTTGAAGCCTTCTCCTTTGATAGAACTGTGATGCACAAAACAATCTTTGCTTCCGTCATCCGGGGTAATGAAGCCATAGCCTTTCTGCTCATTAAACCATTTTACCGTTCCTTTAGCCATTATTTTTTCACCTCCTCCTGATATTCGCGGAATTTCACTTGAAGAAGACCTTCGCCAGATTCCACCAGGTCTTGTCAACCAATTTCAGCTTTGCCACCGCCTCCTTCAGACTAACCTCCCCAATCTCATTGCCACGTAAAGCAACCATTTGGCCAAACTTTCCTTCCTGAACCAATTCTGCTGCCTTTACTCCACACCTTGTCGCCAAAATTCTATCAAAAAGGGAAGGCACTCCACCCCTTTGCATATGTCCAATGACCGAGACCCTTGTCTCCAGACCAGTCTCCTTCTCGATAAGTTTTGATAAGGTTTCTCCGATTTTCCTCTTCTTCAGAAGCATATGCCCAAATTTGTCCTTTTCTTCTTCACCAACCTTTAGCTCAGGAAGGCTTACCCCTTCGGAGACAACGATTAAAGCATAATTCTTCCGGGAATGAATAGTTTTGATATGGCCTACCATTTTCTTGAGGTTTGGTTTTCTTTCCGGGATAAGAATCCAGTCGGCTCCCGAGGCGATTCCGGTAAAAAGAGCCACCCAGCCAGCATGCCTACCCATCACCTCAAGAATCATCACCCGGCGATGGGATTTTCCCGTATCAATAAGAGCACTTGTAGCCTCCATCGCTCGGCTAACAGCAGAATCAAAGCCAAAGGTATAGTCAGTAGCCGAGAGGTCATTATCCATCGTCTTGGGAACACCGACAATCTTTACTCCTTCGGCAAAGAGTTTCTCCGCCGCACCAAGGGTATCCTCCCCACCCATGGTTATCAAAGCACCTAAACCCCATTTTTTTATATTCTCCTTAACTTTTTCCACACCCTTTTCTTCCTTATAAGGATTGACTCTTGAGGTTCCCAAGATTGTTCCCGATTTCTCCATAATTCCTTCCACCTCTTTTAGCCCTAAGGGTTGACTTTTTCCTTCGATAAGACCACGCCACCCTTCTAAAACACCAACGCATTCATTTCCAAAGTCAAGACTTCTGAGAACAACAGCACGAATCGCCTGATTTAAACCGGCGCAGTCTCCTCCACCGGTTAAAATTCCAATCCGCATCTTTTCTCTCCTCCTTTCTAACCACGAATTACACGAATTGTCATTGCGAGGAGTCCGCCTCAGGCGGACGACGTGGCAATTCCTCACTTCTATGAAAAGAGAGATTCTTCGCGGAGCCTGCCCTGAGTGAGATTCTTCGGCTACGCCTCAGAATGACAAACGAAGGGTTCAGAATGACATATTGTTTTATATTACTCTTTAATTCGCTAAATTCGTGGTTGCCATTTTTTTCTTATATTCTCTTAATCTTTTTTTAATCCTGGGATATTTCAAAGATAAAATCTCTGCCGCCAGGATAGCGCTATTTCTTGCTCCTGCTTTTCCAATACTCATTGTGGCTACAGGAACCCCTGAGGGCATCTGCAAAGTAGAAAGAAAAGAATCAATTCCACCAAGTGGCTCGCTGGGAAGAGGAACCCCAATCACCGGTAATATTGTTTTAGCGGCTAAAGCCCCGGCAAGATGAGCCGATAGCCCGGCAGCGGCAATAATTAACTTTATCCCTCTCTTCTCTGCTTTTTTAGCATACTCAGATGTTTCCGCTGGATTTCGGTGAGCCGAAAGGACTTTCAACTCATAAGGAATCTCAAATGATTTCAGGATTTTTATTGTCTCTTCCATAAAAGGAAGATCGCTCCTACTGCCAACAATTACCCCAACTAAAACTTTATTCTTTTTTTTCATTAAGTTTTTTCCTTTCCTGAATAAGAGCAATATCGGCTAAATCTATTGGACGGCCTGATGCTTTTTTCATTCTTTCTATGTCCTTGAGGGAGGCCACATAGTAAGTAATTTCTTTTCCTCTTCTTTTGAGGGCATGAGAGAGAAGTCTCTTAAAAGTCTTTATTTCTTCCAAACCCACATCAAGGAGCTCTCTGCCCTTAGGGTCCTCAAATGTTATCCACTGGCCAATAAGGAGATGGGCTCTACTTGCCAACCTTAATATTTGAGTCTCAGAGGTGCGTAGGCCTATTTTGGTAGCAGTGGTATAGAGATTAATTATTGCTTCTCTCTGTGCAGGAATAAGAATATCTATATCCAGAGTAGCCCGTGGTATACCATGAAGGGTCATTGCCACTCCCCCTACCACTAAGAAAGGAATCCCTTCCTTTGAAAGTGCTTTAAGAATAGTTAATGCGTTTTTTGGAAAGAGTTCTTCTTCCATGCCTCAATTGCTTAGCCAAAAGTTTGTTCTCTTTTGGCATAAGTTCCCAAAGCACATAACCCTGGCTGAGTGCCCAGATTATCTGTTCTTCCGGTGATAATTTTCCGAACTTCCTGAAGTGTTCTTCCCTTATTTCTTCTGTGGTTCCCATTTACAGAGAGATCTTTCTCAATCTTTCTACCGCTTCTTTTATTCTCTCCTTATTTAGGGTTAAGGAAAAGCGAAGGTATCCTTCCCCTGAAGGACCAAAACCAGAACCAGGGGTGGCAAGGATGCCTGCTTTTTCCAATAAAATCGAGGCCATTTTCTCAGAGGTATAGCCAACGGGTGTCTTTGCCCAGAGGTAAAAGGTTGCTGAAGGTTTATGCGATTGCCAGCCTTCCTTCTTTAGACCAGAAAACAAAATATCCCTTCTCTCTTCGTAAGTTCTTCTTATCTCTTCGGTGGCCTCCTGCGGTCCATTTAAAGCCTCAATTCCAGCCTCCTGGATCGCTAAAAAGGTTCCGGAATCAATATTCCCCTTAATTTTTGCCAAACCTTTTAAGATTTCAGCGCTACCACAGGCCCAGCCAATCCTCCAGCCGGTCATATTATAGGTCTTGGAAAGGGAGCCAAATTCAACGCCCATTTCCTTTGCCCCCGGAATCTGGAGGAAACTCATAGGTTTTTCTTCATAATAGATCTCTGAATATGGATTATCATGGGCAACAATAATTTTGTATTTTTTAGCAAACTTAACTACTTTCTCAAAGAATTCTTTATTTGCTACCGAGGCGGTAGGGTTATTAGGGTAATTAAGAAAAAGGATTTTTGCCTTTCTCGCTATATTAGATGGAATTGCCTTCAGGTCAGGAAGGAAATTGTTCCCTTCTCTCAAAGATAAAAAAAAGGGAATGCCTCCGGAGAGAATTGTCCCCGCCTGGTAAACTGGATAGGCTGGCTCTGGAATCAGAGCAATACCTCCCTTATTTAAGAAGGCAAGAGGGAGATGACCCAGCCCCTCCTTGGAGCCAATAAGGACAAGAACCTCTTTTTCTGGATTTAAAGAAACGGAGAACCTTTTTTGATACCATTGAGCAATCGCCTCCTTAAAGGCAGGCAGACCGGTCCCTAAAGGATAGTGGTGATTCTGAGATTTCTCAACCGCTTTCCTCATCGCAGAAATAATATTCTTTGGTGTGGGTAAATCCGGGTCCCCCACGCCAAAATCAATGACCTCTACCCCTTTCTTTAATAACTCTTTTTTTCTTTGCTCGATTTTCAGAAAGAGATAGGTAGATAATTTCCTTAATCTTTCGCTATATTGCATCTCTGGTTCTTACAATCTTAGAAGGTTTTCCATACTATAGAGGCCGGGATGCTGTTTAACAATGAAGACTGCTGCCTTTAATGCTCCCCTTGCAAAAGTCTCTCGACTCTCCGCCTTATGGAAGAGTTCTAACCTTTCCGCACCTCCCCCAAAGATGACTCTGTGTTCTCCAATGACATTGCCCAGCCGAAGACTATGAATTCCAATCTCTTGATGATTTCTCTCTCCCACTAAACCATGCCGTCCATATCTCACTATTTTCTCCAGATCGCTATTTTTACTCTCAGCAATGATTTGTCCTATTTTCTTGGCGGTGCCACTGGGAGCATCCTTCTTTCGATGATGATGGGTCTCAACAATTTCCACCTCATAATCCTTGAGAATAACTGCCGCCTCCTTAATCAGTTTAAAAAGAAGATTAACCCCTAAACTCATATTGGGAGAAAGGAGAATGGGAATTTTTTTACTAATGTCTTTAATTTTGCCTATCTCTTCTTGAGAAAAACCGGTAGTGCCAATAACCATTGGCACCCTTTTCTCCTCGCAGATGGCTAAATGTGCCAAGGTTGCTGGTGGGGTGGTAAATTCAATCACAACATTGGTCTTCTCTATAACCTTTGCTAAATCACAAACTATTTCTACTCCCTCTATTGCTTTGCCTATTTCGGGATGGTCAATTCTCTCAACTACCCCGACCAAGAAAAAATTTTTATCTCTCCTAATCAGTTGAGAGATGAGACTTCCCATCCTTCCACACACTCCACAGACAACCGCTTTAATCATTGCAGAGTAGTTTACAATAAAAACCTCGGCTATGTCAAACCGACGAAGTCGTTGCGAGGAGTGTTAGCGACGAAGCAATCCGACGCTGTCAT
>DAOVGU010000176.1 GCA_030672255.1 bacterium | reverse complement strand
CCTTGTTACCGACTCGCGCCCCTCTGTATCTCCCCAGAGGGGAGAACATAAAAGATAAAGACTCGCTGGGAATGCTGTGCGAGGAATAACGAGCACGAGCCTAGCATTGGGATGCTGGTGCGACGAATAAGGAGCACCGTTCAGCATGCCCGCCGAGATGTGAGGCGGGCCGGCTTGCCGAAGGCAAGGAGATGTGAGCACCCTGACCGAAGCACCGTAGGTGCGAGACCTTACAAACGTGCCGCCGAAGAAGATAGTCCGAGCATATTATGGCAAGAATTGTAGGAGTAGAAATTCCGAATGAGAAGAGAGTGGAGATTGCTCTGACCTATATCTACGGTATAGGAAGAAATCTTTCCAATAAGATCCTTAAGGCATCTAATATTGACCCCGGCAAGCGAGTTAAGGATTTGAAGGACGAAGACATTTCCAAGATTGGTAGTGTCATTCAGAAGACCTGTAAGATTGAAGGAGACCTTCACCGGGAAGTGGCTGCTAATATTAAGAGACTCATTGATATTAGCAGTTACCGGGGAACAAGACACAGGAGGAATCTGCCAGTTCGAGGCCAGAGAACCCATACTAATGCCAGGACACGAAAGGGTCCGCGAAAGACAGTAGGAATTGTCAGAAGTAAGGGAAAGCGGAAGGAATTTCGAGGAGAGAGGAAGAAATAATGGTTGAAAAGAGAAAACGTTCCGTTCCCAGAGGAATTGCTCATATTCGAGCCACCTTCAATAATACAATTGTTACTATTACCGATCTTAAAGGAAATGTTCTCGTCTGGGAAAGTGGGGGGCAGCTGGGGTTTAAGGGATCCCGTAAAGGTACGCCCTTTGCTGCCAGCAAGGTTGCCCAGTTGGCTGCCAGGAAGGCCATGGATATCCAAATGAAGGAGGTTGAAGTCTATGTGAAGGGTCCTGGCCCAGGAAGGGAGACAGCGATCAGATCTTTACAGTCGGCGGGATTAACAGTTACCTTTATCAAAGATATCACTCCTATACCCCATAATGGTTGTCGACCACCAAAACAAAGAAGAGTATAGGCTCAGAAAGTTTCTTAGGCGGCATGCTCGCAGTAATGCTCGCTATGGGCGACTTCTCTATTCAGGCATTCATCCGTCGCCTAATGCCGCTACAGAAACTTTCCTCGCCTTGGTGTTTAAGAGCTAAAAGAGAAAAAAGAAAATGAAATTGAGAGCTCCAGTATGTAAATTATGTCGTAGGAAGGGAATAAAACTCTTTCTCAAAGGAGAAAGATGTAAGACAAAATGCCCTTTAGATAGGCAAAAGAAGAAGGCTCCTTTTTCCTTGAGAAGGCGTGGTTTTAGAAGAGCTTCTGAATATTCGTTCCAATTACAGGAGAAGGAGAAGGTACGTAACTTCTATGGTCTCAGCGAGCGCCAGTTCCGGAGGTATTTCCAAATGGCTGAGAAAAAATCGGGTATAATTGGAGAAAACCTCCTTTTGCTCTTAGAAAGAAGGCTGGATAATGTTATCTATGGCTTGCGAATTGCCTCCAGCCGGAGAATGGTGCGTCAGATAATCAACCACGGTGATATCCTAATAAATAATCGCCGGGTTAATCGTCCTTCCTATCAAGTCAAGATAGACGATGTTCTTTCTCTGCGAGGGAAGAGTAAACTTTATTCCCGGCTGAAGGAAATGGTAGAAAAAGGGAAAAAGGAGGAGAGATTAACCTGGTTAGAATTTGATCCTGAGAAGCTCTCAGCAAAAGTGGTAAGAATACCCACTCGAGCTGATGTTACCGTTCCGGTTACTGAACAACTCATTGTAGATTTTTATTCAAAGTAGAGGAGGAGTAATGGAGCCAAAGAAATTAGATTTTGGATTGCCAAAGAAAATCGCGTGGGAAGAATCTACCTATCGTGCTCAGTACGGTAAATTAACCATTGAGCCCTTAGAGCGTGGTTATGGAGTTACCATTGGAAATGCTCTCCGGCGGGTTCTTCTCTCTTCCATACCCGGGGTAGCAGTCACCTCGGTAAAGATAGATGGAGTGGCTCATGAATTCAGTACTATCTCTGGAGTGAAGGAAGATATGATTCAGATTATCCTTAATCTTAAGCAGGTGGCATTAAAGAGCACCACAGAAAATCTCCCTCAGATGGTGCAGACAAAGATTACCGAAAGAGGAGAGATTTTAGCTTCCGATCTTATTTCTCATTCTGAACTTGTGGCTTTGAATCCCCAGCTACATATCGCTACCTTAAACAAAAATGTTGTCTTAAATATTGAATTAGAGATCTCCGCGGGTTATGGTTATCTCCCCGCAGAAAAGCAGAAACGAAGCAAAATTGGAGTTATCCCTATTGACGCCCTCTTTTCTCCAATAACAAAAAGCACCTACCATGTGGAAAATACCAGAGTTGGCCAGAGGGTTGATTATGAAAAATTGATTATGGAGGTTTGGACGAATGGGGTGATTGAGCCAAGGGAGGCAACAAATTATGCCGCTGATCTCCTCACCAAACATTTCTCTATTGTAGAAAAACAGCAGAGTCTCTCCCAGTCGATTAAAGAACTGAAATTGCCTGGCCGGATCTGCAATATTCTTCTTTCCGCCAAAATTGAAACCCTATCCGATTTTATTAATCTCTCCCAAGAAAAATTAGAAAAGATAAAAAATATCGGAGAAAAGTCTTTAGAGGAGATAAAGA
>DAOVGU010000097.1 GCA_030672255.1 bacterium | reverse complement strand
GGCGATAAGCGCCATCGCAATAACCAAAATAAGCCCACTAACCAGCATCTCTATCAAAGTAAAACCTTTCTTCATAATATGTTTAAATTACACCCCCACCTATCTCCTCTTTCCCATCCACCGGATGGGAGCCCTTCCTTGAGGGGGAGGACTGAGAAGGGGGGATTTATTGAGATTCCATACAACAAATTATATTGCTCCATTGCGAGAGATGTAGGTGGTAAGAGTAATCATTTTAACGCCATCTTTTTTGCGATAGATATCCACAGTGATTTTCCTTATAACCATGTCATCATTTACTGCTGTTACCGTTGTTCCATCACTTTCATACCCCACATTCACCACCTCTACCTGAAAATTCTTATCATAAGGACAATCATCTTTGTCCTTTTTATACTCTCCCTGCCTATCATCTGTCGTAGGAGGGAAAGCAATATTTTTTACCCGGTCAATCTCATATTGGGCAAGTGCGGTAGCGGTGAGGAGTTCATTTGCTTTTACCACTCTTCTCATCCCATCCCCCATCAAAGCCAAAGAAAAAGCAATGACAAGAGCAATGATAACCATTGCAATTACCATCTCCAGAAGGGAAAACCCAGAATTTTTTATCCTTTTCATCCTTTTATTTTACTTCCTTCCAACTCCCAATTACCGGCAGATACATTATTCATTACCCTCTTAATCTCTTTTCAACAAATTCCATTATTTCTCGTAAAGTTTTTAAAGCCTCCTCTGCGTCCTTCTTTTGCGGTAAACCTTCAGGAAGCACTCCCGGAAGAGCATCAGGATAACGCGTAGGGATGTAATATCTGTCCAAAATTGAACACCGGGATCTCAATGATCTAAATCGATTATCAATATTACTACATAATTCTATCAATTCTTCAAGAAAATGTGTTTTGGGAACATTTTGCTTTTTACTTTTTAAAAAACCCTTAAGCATTTTCTCGGCTCCTTGTTGAGAATGAAAACATACTTGATTATATACTTTCTCTTCAAAGGATGCTTCTGCAACTATGAGATCTTCGTGAGCAAAACTAAACCAATTGTTTATCATAAAGCACCTTCCCTTTTTTCAGAACCTCATCTTTTATAAAGTAATTATCATCTTTTATCATATTTTCAAATTCCTCAGGTGTATAAACGATAAAATCCACTCCCAATTTTGGAGATGTCATTAAACCAACTTCCTGCATTCGTTTAATAAATCTCACCTTTGTCTCTTTGATTACCACCAAATCGATATCGCTCCATTCGTGCACCTTGCCATTAGCTAAAGAGCCAAAAAGAATAATCTTATCTGGTATATATTTCTTGACAATAATACCTGTGATGCGATTTAACTCTTTCTGCAAAATTCTTTTTCTTTGTTTAACTTTCTTCTTTATTAATTTCATTTCACTTCTTTCCAACTTCCGATCACCGGCAGATAGACCCTTCCTATCTTTACTTATATTTCGGGCAATAATTTTGCTCCATGAAATATAGTAACTATCTCAATAATCCCTGGTTTTAAACGATATACTATGCGGTAATTTCGGAAAATCCTCTCCCTTAAATTATTCTGATTATATTCTGGCACTATCCTGCCCATCTCAGGAAATTCTGCAGTTTTCTCTATTATGACTACAATCTTTTGAGCAAAGAATTTCGCATAATATTCAGAATCTTTCCCTATATACTCACAAATTCCCTCCAAATCCTCAGTTGCCCTTGGAGACCAGATTAACTTAACCACTTTTTTAGATGCTTCTTGGCCTCTTTATGAGAAATACCTTTTCCCTTATCAAGCTCCTTTATTCCTGCCTCTACCTTTTTGCGAAAATATAATTCTTCCATAATATCATCTATACTAATTTTTTCCGGCATCTTTTGAATCATTTTTATTACTTCCTCTTTTACCTTTGCCATCTTTACGCCTCCCTTCTGTCATTCCCACAAGCCTGCCCCTGCAGGTAGTGAGCAGGAGTAAGCGGGAATCTATCCTTCATTCTATTTCTCTTTCCAACTTCCGATCACCGGCAGATAGACCCGACGCCCTCCATTTTTTATTCCAGTAATTTAACAAATTCCTCTACCGAAATAGTTGCTGTCCGAATAATTGACCTTAAAGTTCCCCTATCCAGCTCTTTATGTTCTGGAACAGTAACCTGACTAAAAGGGGAATCTCTCCGTAAAGTAATATGACTGCCTTCTTGACGCTTGAAATAAAAACCTATTTTCTCCAGAGCTTTTATGCATCTTTTCCCTGAAACTACAGGCAATTTAGTCATACTGCCACAAGCAGACTTTCAAATTTCTCTTCTGGGACCGGAATCTTATCCTCTTCTAAGGCATGGATATAACAATTTATCGCCTCTTTGATATTTTGAAGAGCTTCTTCCCTGCTTTTCCCTTGGCTTATACAACCGGGAAGACTTGGGCATTCTGCTACCCAAAAGCCATCTTCTCCTTTATAAACAAGCACCTGTCTCATTCCTTCCTCCTGATTATAACAGTATTTCTATCTCCCAATTTAATGACAATTTCATTTCTCTTTCCAACTTCCGATCACCGGCAGATAGACCCCCCTTCAAACTTTAACCATTGGTTTTTGCCAGTTCAGTTTAAGACTTTTGATTAATGCTTCAGCATTTCTTTCCACCTCTTTCATCACCTCTTCTGCTACCTTACCTCTTGTTTCAAGAAAATGCTCTTTTCTTATTCTATGAATTTCCCTCATCACTTTCGGTTCATCTCTCATAAATAACCTCCTCTGGACTTAAAATCTCTATCTCTTTATATCCCTTCAGATGGCACAAAGCAGCAACAACCCTTCGTGTGTTAAACTTCACAATATGTCTCATATTCCAACTTAATATTCCATCAAGTTCGTAGAAAATAGCATACGCAATATGGCGAGCATCATCAATATAATCTTCTGGAATTGCTCTCATTTCAACTAACTCTTCTGCTAATTCCTCTATCTCACGAGAGTAACCCAAAACGATTGGCTTATAAAGACTTATTACCTGCAGCAAATCTTCTCTCAATTTTTTGTCCCCAATTCGTCTTATCTCCTCAATTACCAGAGCGGAGATAAAAAACTCAAATTCCCCCTCTTTAATTCGTTCAAATAACCTTTCAGTGATTGCCCTTTTTTCTATTGCTTCATCTTCAAAAAGAAATCCCCAGACCGATGTGTCAATATAAAATTTAAGTTTCCTCATTTCACATTATTCCTCTTTCCAGCTTCCTATCACCGGCAGATAGGTTTCATTTTATAGATAAAAACTCCTTTGACTTCTGAATCTGCTGACCTAAAATAACCTCTACTTCTTTTCTCTTTTTTTCCAGCCATTGAACAGGAGAAACAGAGTCCTTTTCCCTTAACTCCTTATCTTTCTCTCGTATCTGATGAAGCCAAACAATAAAATCTTTTCCTTCAATCTGCACTATAAATCACCTCCTCGGGCGTCCTAAATTCTAAAATTGGGTAGCCCTCCCGTAAATTAACAGCACTAAATTTCCTAATGTTCCATTCATTTACAATATGTACCATATTAAAACTTACCAGTATATCAACCCTCAGAACTGTGGCGTAAGCAACATGATAAAGGTCAGCCTCAAATCTTTCTGGGACTATCTCTTCCTTTTTATATTTATCTACGAGATGGATTATCTCTTCAGTTTCTACCTCAATTACCGAAACTCCAAATCCTTTTACTAAGTTTAAAAGCATTTCTCTTTCTTCTGTCGGAGCCTTTGAAAGTT
>DAOVGU010000044.1 GCA_030672255.1 bacterium | reverse complement strand
ATGTAGTGGCCGTCCCTGCGGAAGCAGGGATTACTCGGCAATTCATGGGCAGGCAAAGCAAGCTTTGCCACTACACTCAAATATAACTATGCAAAAACTTAAAATTCCTTTGAAAAATCCAAAACCAGATTTTAGAATTTTCCGAGAGGTTTTGGAGGGAAGGAGAAAGAGTTAGCTAAGGAAAGTAAAAGTTCCATTTCAGAAGTTAATCGCCAGATTTCAGATTTAGTTAGCGCAGGTATAATTACAATGCAAAGAATCGGGAAAACAAAAATTTATTCTGTTAATCGAAAACATTTTTTATCTATTCCTCTACGAAAACTATTCGTTGATTTAAATAAAATTTATAAAAGTATTGCCCAGCAAATAAGAGATGTTACAACAAAAAAATTTAAGTATATTCAAACAATTATTCTGGCAGGTAGCTTAGCCCATGGGTAAATATTCAGTAAAGTACGTTCCATCCTGTCATTGCGAGTCCGCCTCAGGCGGACGTGGCAATCCCATCCTTGAAACAGCGAGATTGCTTCCCCCGTATTGAATGCGGGGTTGTTCGCTCGCAATGACGTGGTTCACTGAGTACTTACGCCCATGGCAAGATTCGAGATGATATTGTAAGAGAACCAAGTGATATAGACCTGATTTTTATTATTAAGAAAGACGAAAATATTAAAGGAATTAAAAAATTCCTTCTCGATTATATAAATAAAGAAATCTCTTTGAGATATGGAATAACACTATATCCGTTTATAATTTCTCGTCAAGAATACCTCAAAAGATTAGGCAAAAAAGACTCTTTTTGCTGGGCCTCCTGATTCTGCTCCAGGTCTTTCATTTATAGGCAGCAAATCTATTATTTGGGCAAATCCAAAACTAATAAAATAGAATAAAAGGTTCCGTCTCTTCTTATACATATTGAGCGATGTAATTCCTACTTCTATATTTTTCTACCATCTTTTGGTCTAAGGGGTATCTTCCATACTTTTTCCCAGTTTCTACCATCGCCTTATAATTCTCAGGTTTCACCGCCGGGTGGATGCTATTGGAAGAGGCAAGAATATATCCTCCCTTAGGTGCAGCCTTAGCCAACGTTTCCTTCGTCGCTTCTATCACTCCTTGTTGACTGCCTCGAGAGAGAAGTTCCCCACAATCAACGTTACCTGCCAGAGCAATCTTGTTCCCATAAGCCTCTTTCACTCGCCCAATGTCCATATCGGCAATTGGTTCTAAGGGATCAAGGACATTGATCCCGGTATTTATGATCGAATCTATTATCGGCCAGATATTACCATCTGTATGTTTGATAAAGGGGATTTTATTTTTTCTTGCCACATCCACCACCTCTTGCAGATAGGGGAGGACAAACTCCTGGAAGTGCTTCGGCGACATAATTGGGGCTTTTCGATGTGCATAGTCATCTCCGGTACAGATTATATCTGCACCTTCTTCAATCGCCCTTTCTATCACCCGTTTTTTATAGTCAACCACAATCCTTGCCACCCTTTTAGCAAAATCAGGATTTAAGAGATAATCCATCAGCAGGTTCTCCATGCCTCTGAGGTAATGGGAGAACTCAAAGGAGTCATGGGATAAGAAGACAATCACCTTTTCTCCTTTAAATCGCTTTACCGCCTGCTTCAATGTATTTAGGCGATAGTCTGCATTTGGGTCAGGAGAAGTGAAAGAATCTAAGTCTTTTTCTGTTTGGATGGGGTGAGAAATAGCATAGGGAATACCGCTGGCGGGGATTTGCCAGGTAATATTCCATTCGTCAATAAAGGTATTTTTATTAATCCACTTTTTAGGGCGAGAGTCTTCAAATATGGTTATTCCGTCCAGATCTTCCTTTTGGATGAAATCTGCCTGGATTTGGTAACTACCTCCTTGCGAACCCCATTCATATAGTTTCTCTCTTAATGAGGAGATAATTTCTGGATGCAAAGCCTCAATAACCGGTCTATTTATTATTAATTCCCAGATGGGAACTCTATCAGGCTCTTTTTGGTTAACCGCAGCCATCATTCTCTCATACCCGTTCATTTTTACCTCTTTCTATTTTATCAACTGAGTTTTTTTGCCCATAACCCCCACCCGGAAGATGCCTTTCTCTCCAGAGCGTAGCCTCTCTTTTGCTCTTTACTTAAAATCTTTTCTAATTTCATTGTATGGAATTTCAAAGTTACCCCTCTCCTCAATCCTCTCCGGCCATGCCTCACATCTCGGCAGGCATGCTAAACGGTGCTCCTTATTCGTCGCACCAGCATCCCTCAAGGAAGGGCTCCCATCCGGTGGATGGGAAAG
>DAOVGU010000191.1 GCA_030672255.1 bacterium | reverse complement strand
TGCGAATTGTTCGGTAAGCACTAACAATATTTTCCAAAATTTCTTTTGAAACATAGATGTTTGCTTGATAGTCTTGAAAAATAGTCCAAAGCCTGAGGATATCTGCCCCATTCCTTTCAGTAATCTCAAATGGGCTAATCGCATTACCCAGGGATTTGGACATCTTCTTTCCTTCGGAGTCTACTACAAAACCATAGGTAAGAACAGTTTTGAAAGGGATGCTATTTTTTGTCCCCACTGCAGTAAGCAGACTTGTCTGAAACCAGCCTCGATGCTGGTCACCTGCTTCTAAATAAAGGTCAGCGGGATATCCTAATTCTGCTTCTTTCTCTAAAACTGCCTGATGACTTATTCCTGACTCAAACCAGACATCGAGGATATCCTTCTCCTTGCTAAATTCTTTCCCTCCACAATAAGGGCATTTAAAGTTTTCGGGAAGAATCTCTTTTGCCTCTTTAAGAAACCAGATATCGGAACCATTTTTTTCTATTTTTTCCCTGATACTTTCGATTGTCTCTTGGGTAATAACAGGTTTTTTGCATTTTTTACAATAAAAAATAGGCAAAGGCACTCCCCAATATCTCTGCCGGGAGAGACACCAATCAGGTCGTTCTTTTATCATCCCTTTAATCTTCTTCTTGCTTTCCTTTGGGACCCAGGTTACTTTTTCGACTGCCGCTAAAAGTTTTTCTCGCAAATTCCTATGCTCGACATTAAGGAACCATTGCGCAGTGGCTCTGAAGATCACAGGTTTTCTGCAGCGCCAGCAATGGGGATAGGAATGTGTAATTTCCTCATCAAAGAAAAGTGAACCTTCCCTTCTTAGCTTCTCAGTTATCAATTTATTCGCAGAAAAAACATCAATCCCCTCAAATTCTTTAACCTCTTTGGTGAACCTTCCTTTTTCATCGACCGGGGATAAAATTGGCAAATGGTATTTCAGACCTATTCTATAGTCATCCTCACCATGGCCGGGGGCGCTATGGACACAGCCTGTTCCTTCGCTGGAGGAGACAAAGTCGGCTAAGATGACTGAGTATAGGAATTTCCTATCGTAGGGGCTCGCCTTGGCGAGCCCGCGGGTCGGATGAATCCGACCCCTACTTTTCATAAAAGGATGCATATATTTTATCCCTTCAAATTTTTTTCCTTTAATCTCTCCCAGGATTTTGTAATCGGCAATCTTTGCCTTCTCCATTACTTCTTTTACCAAAACCTTTGCCAAAATTAAAACTTCATTGTCTGTTTTTACGAAAGCATATTCAAGGTCTGGATGAAGGGCAATGGCGGTATTCCCGGGAAGGGTCCAGGGGGTGGTGGTCCAGATTAAAAAAGCAGTTGAGCCCCTGATTAAATCAGGGGTGAGAGTTAAAAGTTTAGAGTTTAGAGTTGAGAGTTTAGAAAGTGATTCTGGGTCAACCGGGAACTTCACGTAGATAGAAGGGGAGGAATCATCCTGATATTCCACCTCAGCCTCGGCTAAAGCGGTCTCGCACTGGATGCACCAGTAGATGGGTTTGAAGCCTTTATAGATGTAACCTGCGGTAGCAAGTTTACCAAAGGTATTGATAATCTCTGATTCATATTCTTTCTCAAGGGTAAGGTAGGGTCTTTCCCAATCGCCCCAAACCCCTAATCTTTTAAACTCCTCTCTTTGAATCTTGACAAATTTTAAGGCAAAGGCAGCCGCTTTCTTACGAAAGTCAACCCGATTAATATCGGATTTGGAAATCTTTAGCTCTTGAAAGAGTTGATGCTCAATGGGCATGCCATGACAGTCCCAGCCGGGAAGGAAAGGGCTATAGAAACCCTTTCTGCTCTTATATTTGATAACAATATCCTTTAGAATCTTATTTAAAGCGGTTCCCAAATGGATATGTCCGTTGGCGTAGGGAGGACCATCATGCAGAATATATTTTTGTTTACCCTTTAATTTTTTCTGCAGGGTTTCGTAAACCTTTCTCTCTTCCCAGAACCTCTGGATTTCCGGCTCCTTACGAGCCAAATCCGCCTTCATCGGAAAAGGAGTTTGAGGCAGATTAATCGTTTCTTTATAATCCATGGAAGGTATTTTAGCATAAACCTTCTCTATCGGCAAAATTGACCCGAAGGGTGACACTTTGTGTCAGACGTAGCGCGAGGTCTTATAGCCTCGCCAACTCAAAAGCGACCCTAAAGGGTCGCACTACACTTTTTGATTAATAAACGCAAAATGATATAATTACTTGATCCAATGTAGTGGCCGTCCCTGCGGTGATTCCTGCTTTCGCAGGAAGGGATTACTCGGCTAATTTAGTTTT
>DAOVGU010000227.1 GCA_030672255.1 bacterium | reverse complement strand
TAGTTGCTCGATTCATCGAGCTAAAAGTATTATACTTTAAAAAATAATGATTAAAAAGGTTGTACTTTTTCCTAATCTGAAGAAGAAAGGGATAAAGAAGGCAGTTTCTTTTCTGAAAAAAAGGCTAAAGGAAAAGAGGATAAAAGTAGAAAAGGAGATTTCTTCTCGGAGTGATCTTGTCATTGCTATCGGGGGTGATGGAACTATCCTGAAGGCGGCCCGGGAGATTAAGAATGGAAAGACCCTCTTGTTGGGAGTGAATTTAGGAGAGGTAGGGTTTTTGACCACAACCACCGGGGAGAAACTTAATGAGAGTTTAAATGAGGTCCTTACTAACAATTTCTTCATTTCTCCCCGTTTAATGCTGAGAGTCCAGGTGAGAGGAGATGTTACTTCCCGGCAGGATTGCTTTTGTCTGAATGAGGTTGTCCTGATGAGGAAGGACCCAAGGATCCTTTCCTTAAGAATCCTGGGAAGAAAAGGAAAAATAGGGGAATTTTGCGCTGACGGGTTAATCATTGCTACTCCTACCGGCTCTACCGGGCATTCACTTTCTGCGGGTGGACCCCTTGTCTTTCCTGAAGAGGAGATAATTATTCTTACTCCCATCTGCTCAGTTTCTTTAGCCAGTCGTCCCCTAATTCTATCCGCGAATGAAAAATTGAGAATTGAGATAGACTCCCCTGATGCTAATTTGACCATCGATGGTCAGAAAAATTTTCTTTTAAAGAGAAAGGAATTTCTACTTGTGAGGAGAGCCCCTTTCTTATTGAAATTAATTGATACTTCCCGAAAGGGATATTTTAAACTTCTTCAGGAAAAACTTGGTTGGCTACCTTGATTACAGGAATTCCCTTTTCTAACCGCAGATACACGCAGATGAACACAGAAATGTCATTCCCGCAGTCAGTAAGCGGGAATCCATAGATTCCTGTTTTCACAGGAATGACAATATTAAACTGCATGATGGCAAAGGTTATTATTGACAAAGAGCGTTGTAAGGGCTGTGGTCTTTGCATCAGTGTCTGTCCCAAGAGGTTGATTATTCTTTCTCAAGGTTTTAACTCTAAGGGCTACCATTTTGTGAGAACTTCTGAGCAAGGGCATTGTGTGGGTTGCCTCTCCTGTGCTGTTATCTGTCCCGATACAGCAATTGAGGTATATAAATGAGGTTGAAAAAGTAAAAAGGAGGAAGAATGGAGTTTGAATTAGGCTATTTATTGGCTTTGGCTGTGGTGGGATTGGGAATCCTGGGAATTATTCTGGCTCTGGCTATCAATGAGATAAACAAGACTAAATTTATCATTTCCTTTATCCTCTCCATTATTATCCTGGGGTTGGGAGGGTACTATTACTATCTCATTGGGCTTTACCAGAGCAAGAAGGGACTGGCAATAGGTCCCCTCAACAGGATTTTGAGAATCTATAGACCGAGATCAATAAGTTTAATGCCCGAAAAGAAAAAAGTAGTTCCATCGGAGTTAGAATCTAAGGGAACTGTCGTAATTATAGAGGTAGAGAGCAAGAAAAATTTTCTAAAAGAAAGAACTCATTTAAAGGTTAAGAAAGGGAAGAAACTTAAAATTATTAATGCTTTTGTGCCCGGGGTAAAGAAAGATTTAATCAGAGTGAACTTTGTCGGTTTTGTCGGGGATCCTAAGGTTAAGGCTGATGACAGAGGCTATGAGATAGATACATCTTCCCTGATGAAAAAGTATTCTCTCAATAAAGAGGGGAGTTGCTACAAGATTGAAGTAATGAAAGGAAAGGAGATTATTGGGACCGTCTTTATCGATCTTATTCAATGAAAATTAAACCCTTCAAATTAGCTCTTTCCTTCCTCCTTCTTTTTTTTAGTGGATGTGGTTCCCTTTCCCTCCATCCCATCCACCGGATGGGAGCCCTCCAGGATTCTCTCTCAGCAATTATTCAGCAACCCTCCGTTTCTCAATATCCTGAAGCAGGCGCGATCTATCTTTTAGATAAAGCAACCCGCATTATTCACTCCGATGGTTCTTCGGAATTGATCATTCATCAAATTATTAAGATCTGCCGGGAGAGAGGGAGAAGATTTGCCGAGGTTCAGATACCGTATAATGAAGCCTTCCAGAGAGTAAGAATTGATTTTGCGCATACGATTACCCGGGAAGGAAAAAAGATCGAAGTTAAAAAGAGTGCCATCCATACCATTACCCCGGCCTCCCTTGCTCCCTATGCTGCCCTTTACTCCAGCCTGAGGACCAAAACAATTTCAATGCCTGCTGTAGGACTCGGCAGTACCATTGAGTACAAATACCGTATCTTCCAGAAAAAGTCTCTGATGAAAAATCATTTCTGGGATGGTTTCTATTTTCAAAGCGAAGAGCCTTTTGTACTCTCAAAATATGTCCTTGCACTTCCCGAAGAGAGGAGATTTAAAAAAGCGGAGAAGGGAATAGCACCTCCCAAGGTAACAGAGAAAGGAAACAGAAGAGTTTATATCTGGGAGAAGAGGGATATCCCCGGTCTCATCCCCGAACCCCAGATGCCGCCGCTGTCAGAGGTAGTTCCCCTTCTTTCTGTCTCTTCTGTCAAGGATTGGGAAGAGGTAGCTTCCTGGTACTGGGATTTAGCAAAAAGTCGGACAAGGCCAGACAAAGCAATAAGGAGAGAAGTACACCGGTTAATTGAAGGGAAGAAAACCTCTAGAGAAAAGCTAAGAGCAATCTATAATTATTGCAGTTCTAACATTCGCTATGTGGGATTGGAGATAGGCATTAATGGTTATCAGCCCCACGAGGCCGCAAAAGTCTTTTGGCTTAAATATGGAGATTGCAAGGATAAAGCCGCCCTTTTAGTTGCAATGTTACAGGTTGCCGGGATTAAATCCTATTTGGTTCTCATTAATACCGATCATCAAATTGATATAGATTTGCCATCCCCGGGCCAATTTAATCATTGCATCGTCGCCGTCCCCATTCAGGAAAAGAGGTCTCCAAAAAGTACACTGACGAATACCTCTTTGAAATTACCGGGGAAAGGCTTTTTGGAGTATATAGGTAAATATATCTTTCTTGACACGACGGCCGAGGTCTGTAGTTTTGGCGATCTTCCAATAGGGGATCAAAACCGAGATGTTCTCATTATCAAGGAGAAAGGAGCAGAACTTGCTAAAACCCCACTTTACCGGCCGGAAGATAATTGCTGCCAAAGACGAATTGAGGTCGATTTAAAAGAAAATGGGGCCATTTTCGCCAGAGCAAAGGTTACAACTTGTGGCTTTTACAATCTTGCCTACCGGGCATCCTTCCGTTATCTCAGGCCCGTGGAACGGAGAAAGAGATTGGCCGAAGACTTAAACCGCATCTGTCCGGGAGCAAATCTAAGAGAGTTTGAGATTTCGGATCTTACCGATCTCGATAAACCGGTGGAAGAGCATTATACTTTTTTTGCCAAAAATTACGCGATTAAAATAGGAGATAAAGTTCTGATTAAACCTGCTCTTATCGAAGCAATGCGTTCGACCGCTTTAGTCAGCGCAGAGAAACGGAGTTACCCCATTCTCTTTCAAAGGAAGTGGGAGAGGGTTGAGGATGTCTCAATTAACTTACCTGCTGGCTGGAAGGTAGAAACCCTGCCCAAGAGTCTTTCCCTTCGCTATCCCTTTGGAGAGTTTGATGTAATCTATAAGGATCTTGGAGACAAGATCATCTATCGTCGTCGGTTTCGCATTACTCAACCGGAAATCTCTATTGTTGATTATTCAGAATTTAAGCAATTCTATGAGACCATCGCCTACCAGGATCGAAAAGGAATTATTTTGGTAAATCCCGCTACTAACTAATCATACTATAGATGTCATTGCGAAGCCGAAGGCCGTGGCACTCCCGCACCCAGGGTCATTCCGACCCCCTATGTAATACGGGGGAGGAATCTCTCTCTTCAATGAAGTCAGAGATTGCCC
>DAOVGU010000070.1 GCA_030672255.1 bacterium | reverse complement strand
GAGAGGCCTTGCAACAACGTTGCAAGCCTCAAGATTTGCATAGCATCCCTCTAAGAGGATATGCTACCAAATCTAATATTGATTGTCAAGACCCCATACCAAAGTTTTGGTGTGAAGGTCAAATCTAAGAGGAGCAGATTTGGGTTGAGTGTATTCAATTGTCAAAGAGCAAGGTTTCTTTAAAAAAAGTCTTCAAAAAAATGCTTGACTTAACTTACGAAATCTGAATATTTACTTACAATCCTTCCCTTGGCTGACTGGAAGCAAGTGATGAAAGCGGATGGCTTGTTCCTGATTCAAGGGTAGACCATCCAGAGACAAGACCACCTACAATAGAGATTCAGGTTTATCATTTCAGTGGCGCTCAAGCAGGTAAAGATTCTACTCCTGCTCAAGAAATATCCTCTAACGGAGCCGATCGTTGCTTCATAGCCACCGCGGCCTATGGCACACCGATGGCTGAAGAAGTAAGAAGTCTTTGTAAGTTTAGGGATGATGTTTTACTAAAGACTACCTCTGGCAGGGAGTTTGTTAATCTCTACTACAAAACATCTCCACCCATTGCTAACTTTATCAGGAATAAACCAATTCTAAAGGCAGTCGTGAGAATGGGGTTGAAGCCTCTAATCTGGTTTAGCAGGCTGGTAAAGTAGAGTATAGTTTCTGATAAACAAGGGGGCAGTTCTTTTTAAGGATTGCCCCTTTTTTATTTACCCCATTTCGCCTTTGGAATACAAAAGCGAAACAATTGCCTGAAATAACCCCTAAAACTATCCTAAAACAGCAAAGGCGAAATTTCTGCTATTTTTAGATTGCAAAAGTTGAGATATACATAAATTTGACAGAATAAGTTTTTTGTGTTATTTTTTATTACAGGAGGTGAGAAGTATGAGAGAGACTGTAACAATTAGTATACCGGGAGAGATTAAGAAACAGCTTGATAAAATAACATCTCAAGAAGGGATAACGCGTAGCAGTATCATCAGAGAATCGCTACGAGACTATCTGTTTATCCGTCAATTTAGATCCTTGCGTAAAAGAATGATAGAAAAAAGTCCCCGGGTCTACACCGACCAGGATATCTTTAATATTGTATCATAATGAGAATAGTCTTTGATACGAATGTTCTGATTGCTGCCTTTATTTCTCATGGGGTCTGTAGCGAATTGTTTGAACATTGTGTCCGCTGCCACAAAATTATAGCCTCAAAATTTATACTCACAGAGTTCTCTGAAAAATTGACTACCAAGTTCAAATCTTCCAAGTGTGAAGTAAATAAAGCTACCCAATTGCTTCTCAGCCGGTTAGTAATTGTAACCCCTTTAGATCTGGAGAAACCTGTTTGCCGGGATCCAAAAGATGACTTTATTCTCGGTACTGCCCTTCAGGGTAAATGTCAATGTATTATCAGCGGTGATAAGGATTTACTCATTTTGAAGAAATATAAGGGTATTGACATTATCCCTCCCCAGGATTTTTGGAAGTATGAAGAGAAATAATAGTGAAATCAAATACCTCAAAAACGAGGAATGGAACCGGTTAATTGAGACAACGCAACTCCCCATACCCTAAGACATACCCATATTGTCCACTCCCTCTTAAATCATATTCCGATTACTGCTGTCCAAAAACAGGTAGGTCATAGGTAACTTGCGACTACCCAGGTATACTTTAACCTTGCTCCGGAATAGGTAAGGGAGGTGTGTGAAGGGAAGGGGATTTGACTTTTATTTTTTATTGTGGTATCGTAATATACGAACCAATACAGGAGGAGAAAAATGACACCAGTAAAAATTTTAGCTTTACTTGTTGCAGTGCTTGGAGCTGTTAAACTGTTGGTTATTCTTACACGACCGAAATCATGGCTACCTGCAGTAAAAACAGTTTATGCAAAACCTGTTTTGACAATGATATTAGCTTTAGCCGCAGCAGGGATTATTCTTAAATACTTACTTATGGAGTTGACTATTATCCAGATTTTTGCAGCAATGTCATTTATGATGGCTTTAATGGCAATGGGAATTGCAGCCTATGGTAAAGAAATAACAGACTTTGCAGAAAAATTATTGCAAGACAAAAACGTTATAAAGAAAGCATGGCTTTCCATAATAGTTTGGATTGTTTTGATAGTCTGGGTATTTTGTGCAATCTAATTTCCGTTATCAACATTGACCTGCCTGGGTCAGTAAATAAGAATAACCGGATTTAAATCCTGCTTTGTGATCTTGAACTATCAGATCCAGTACTTTCTGCCACTGAATTCTTTTCCGCAAGCTTCACGAAAATGTCCACTACTTCAGGGCCAAATTGAGTACCTTTGTTCCTCCTGAGTTCATCTAAAGCCTCCTTGACCGTGAGGGCTTTCCGGTAGGGACGGTCAGAGGTCATTGCATCGAAGCTATCTGCTACCGCAAGGATCCGGGAGGCAAGAGGCACTTTATCCAGATCTCTTCCGTGGTATCCTTTTCCATTACCCTTTCGTGATGTTCTAAAATGATTTTGCGTTCCTTCTTGAGAAAGGAAAGAGGCTTGATAATTGAGACCCCAATATCGGGGTGCCTTTTCACAATCTCATACTCTTCCTCTGTCAGTTTAGCCGGTTTCTGCAAAATAGAATCGCTGATAGATATCTTCCCAATATCATGAAGAATACCTGCATTTCTGATAACCTCTTTTTCCTTTTTAGAAAGCCCTAATTGCTCAGCAACGGCAAGGGCATATTCGGTAACACGGCTGGAATGACCTCTACTATAGGAATTCTTTGACTCTAAAGCCAGGGCTAATGTCTTGATTGTATTAAGATAGGATTCCCTTAACTCTTTTTCAGTATCGCTTAATTTCTCGGAGGTCTTTTCCAGTTGTCGTCGGGATTCTCTTTCCTGCCACCAAGTTATTCCCAAGATGACTAATATTACGGTCACGATAAACTGGCTCATCAGATAGGCGGTGCCAGGGAATATTCTGGTCTCGATAAAGTAGATAGTAATTAGAGAGCCAATGGTTAATACTATTCCTGTCCTTTGCCAGAATTGTTGACGGATACTTCTTCTGAGGAACCTTCCGAGGATACCTTCTTTCTTTTCACGATCAAAGAGGGAAAGATAGGAAAATAACCCTTTTCTATCCTCTTCCTCAATTTTTACAAAGGATATCCCGATATCATACTTTGATGGCTCTATCTGCCGGGACCAAATAACATTACCTAATGCTTTTAAGGGGACATTCTTTGTAGGCAAGCGAATCTCTAATTCTAATACGGTTCCTGTTCCAAAATCTTCGGGGCGGCTAAAACACAGCCCACCTTCACTGATATCCTTGGTTAGAGAGATATCTTTGGGGAAATCAGCTTTTTTGTAAATTCGATAATGGAGCAAAAGGGAGGAGTCCAAGCGGGGAAATTTCCTTTTCTCTCTAATAAATAGCTTTCTCATCTTCTTGTATATTTTATCACAATCTCACTCCCTTTGCAATAGATATTTTATAACATTATTCTACACCAAGAGAGGATTTTTTCAAAATTGCTGAGGAATTGTGTCGGATTTCTTCTTTGAAGTTGTCCCGTATTTAATACGGGATGACCACCATTGCTTTCCTTCGGCCAGCGACACAATGGCGCGTAATATAGCAGGAATAACAAGGATGTAGCGCAATTTATGTTAAATTGTATATTAATTATTTACGTTTTTGTTTTTTGTAGATTTGTATAGTATAATCAATAAAAAGAGAAATATTACAGGTGAAGCGGATATTCTTTTTGATTGCATTGGTTCTGTAATTGGTAGCACTATCTATAAAAAAGGTAAAGAGTGAAGTTAAAAAAATTAAGCACCATTACCATCTTCGGGATAGCGATGGGCTGGCTGGAAGCCGTCACCGTAATATATATCAGAAAGATTCTCTCTGCGGAAAAGGTTATCGATCTAACCAAGGTAGTTATTGAGCAAGCAAATTTAACTGTGATTCGGCTGGAACAAACCCGAGAAGCAACGACCATAATAATTCTGGTGACCTTAGCTCTTTTGGCGGGAAAAACCTGGCGAAAGCGACTGGGAATTTTTTTGTGGACTTTTGCTATCTGGGATATTTTTTATTATCTAGTTTTAAAATTACTTATTGGCTGGCCCCCTTCTTTAACCACCATTGACTGTTTATTTCTTATTCCGGTTCCCTGGATAGCTCCGGTTTATGTGCCAATTATACTATCGATAATGATGTTAATTATTTCTGTTATTCTATGGAGAAAGAAGAGCATTTAGAGGAACTCAAGAGAAGAGTGGAGGATTGTCGGAACTGTCCTTTAGGTCGTTCGAGAAAATATATTGTTTTTGGAGAAGGGGATAGCGAAAGTCAGGTTATGTTTGTGGGGGAGGCGCCAGGCTATTATGAAGACCAAATCGGAAAACCATTTGTTGGTCAAGCAGGAAAACTGCTGGATAATCTTTTAGCTGAGATCGGACTTTCCCGACAATCGGTTTATATTGCCAACATCCTTAAGTGCCGACCACCGGGAAACCGCGACCCTTTACCGGAAGAGATTAACGCCTGTAAGCCACACCTGATGAAACAGATAGATATTATTCAACCGTCAATCATCTGCAGTTTGGGACGATTTGCCCTTATCTCTCTTTATAAAGGGCTCCCGTCCAGTGGACGGGAAAAGTTCTCGTCCGGTGGACGAGATGGGAAATCCATCTCCATCACAGCAGCCCATGGTAAACTCATTCAGACGGAAAAATACAATATCTTTCCCCTCTATCATCCGGCAGCGGCTTTGCATCAACCAACTCTTCTGCAATCAATTAAGGAAGATTTTGCTAAATTGAAGGAGCTACTTTCTAAACCTATGCCGGAAATAAGACCGGACTTAAAAACAAAGATTAAACCTCCAGAAAAAACAGATACTGAAGAGCAGATGAAGCTGTTTTGACGCAGTCATTGCGAGTGAATGAAATGAGCGTGGCAATCTTATGAGATTGCTTCACTTCGTTCGCAATGACCTCGTTAGATTTTTTATCTGCCTCTATCTGCGAAAATCTGCGTCCTGTTGATTAATGAAATTCTGGAATCTATGGTATGTAAGGATTCTTGTTGATTTAGCCATCATTCTTGTAGGATTGGTCCTTGTTACTGTTTATCGCGCTTTATCTCCCCGGCATCTTCGCAATTCAATAACCCCGGATTTTTTTAATCTTCCTTATCAAGCAGTAACCTTTCCCGCTGCCGATGGACTCCTCCTTTCCGGCTGGCTTCTTCCCTCTTCTAAGAAGACTACCGCAACCATTATCTGTTGCCATGGGTATCCGGCTAATAAGTCCGATATTTTGCCGGCAGTTTCTTTCCTCTATCCTGAATTCAACCTTTTTCTTTTTGATTTTCGGGCACATGGAGACAGTCAAGGAAGGCTGGTAACCTTTGGTCTGCGGGAATCAAGGGATATTTTAGGAGCGATTAACTGGTTGAAGAAACAACCAGAGGCAAAGGATCTCCCTCTCGGGATTTACGGATATTCTCTGGGAGGAGCGGTAGCCATCAAAACTGCGGCTTCCACCAAAGAGATCAGAGCAATTGTTACCGATAGTACCTATGCTGACTTTCCTGAGATGATCATCCAATATTATGGAGGTTTTGGACCATTTAAATGGCTTTTAGGCTTCCTCTCTAAATCTTTGGGTAACCTTGTGCTTAAAGGAGATCTTTCCCGGTTAAGTCCAAAAAATATAATTGGTGGAGTAAAAAGTCCTCTTCTTATTATCCACAGCAGCAATGACCCCTTTATTCCTGTAACTCATGCCAGGAGACTTTATGAGAAGGCGAAAGGTTCGACGGTAGAGCTTCTGATTTTGCCAGGGGCCACTCATGGGGTTGGATTACAAAACGAATATCAAGAAAGGATAACTGCATTTTTTAAGAAATATCTGCTCTCGAAAACTTCATCATAAAGATTATCGACATCCCTACCGCTAAGAAAAGAATACCGCTGAAGAGAAATGGGGTTTGAATAGCAAAAACGGAAGCAACTGTTCCGCCAATAAGAGGACCTAAAGCGGACCCCATCGCCGAGACGCTACTTGAAATTCCGAATCTTCTCCCAACCTCCTTTTGGGAGGTGCCTAAATTGATAATGGCATTTATGGTAGGTATTACCCCTCCTACCGCGAGACCAAAAGCAACTCGGTACCAGAGGAGCTGGATGGTATTTTGAGCGCAAGACTGCAAAATACAAAATATCCCAGCAAAGATAGTGCAAAGGATTAAAATATTTCTATAACCAAATTTATCGCTTATCTTACCGATGGTTACGGCGGCAAAAGCGGCAACAATTCCCGAGACTGCCAGGATAAATCCGGTGGTGGAGGCAAGGTGAGTAGAAGAAGATAGTAATTTCTGCACGAAGAGAGGAAAGATAGGAACGACGATTGTTCCCCCTAATTGAATTAAGAAAAGTATGCCTAAAATAATTAAGAAATTGTTTCTCAAGGAAAATTTTCTTTTCCTAATTTTATCCTTTTTTTGAAGGATTTTAAAAGGAATAAACTTCTCTTCCACGCCAAAAAATATCATAATCCCGGCCGCAAGCACTATCGCTCCCGCCACAAAAAATGAGGTTTTATATCCCCAGAAATCGGCAGCTAAACCACCAATCCATGGCCCAAGAGAAGCTCCGGTAAAGACGGAGGTCTGCATCAAGCCCAGACCAAAACCGGATCTTTTTCTCGGAATGGTAGCGGCCACTAAGGCAATGGCTGCTGTTATTGTTCCCGTAAGAAGACCTTGAGTGAACCGCAGCCAGAGAAGCTGCTGGACATTTTTTGCTAATCCCATCAGAATTATTAAAGTTCCTCCCGCAAACATTGCTCTTTCCACCATAATCTTTCTGCCAAATCTATCGGCGAGTATCCCCCAGATAGGAGCAGAAATAATCAACCCTAATGCGGGAGCGGTTACCAGAAGTCCGGCCCAGATTGCTACCTGACGTGGATCGTTTATTCCCAATTCCTGAATGTAAAAAGGAAGGAAAGGGAAAATAAAGGAGAAACCAAGTATAGCGATAGTCTCGGCAATCCAGGTAACATAAAGTGTTCTCTTCCAGGTTTCCATTTAAAAAATATAACCACGTTTAACACAAATATTCGTGTGTATTCGTGGCTAAAGAACATAGCCGAGTAATCCCTGCCTCCGCAGGGACGGCAACTACATATTTATTTTGTCTATGTAGTGGCAAAGCTTGCTTTGCCTGCCTGTGCGTGTCCGCACGCAGACAGGCCTGAGTTTATTGAGCAAAACTTTGAAATTCCATACAATAAATTATAACCTGTGGTTTAAGGGCTGACCTTTTGTAAATCCCGCTACTCACTAATCACACTATCTTCAGTAGGGATATGCGGGAAGATTATCTTTATGATGACTCTTGCAGCAAAATCTGATCGTAGAGGGATAAAGTTCTTTTTGCTACTCTGTTCCAGCCACAATAATCCTTTACATAGGAATGTGCTTTCTCCTCCATTTTCGCTCTTTCCTCCGGATTGTTCATAAGTTCTATAATACTCTGGAAAATTTCTTCATCATCTTTGGCGGCAATTCCCGCGCCACTTTGCTTTATCTCATATCCTAATCCTTCAATATCCCTGACCACTGCGGGAGTGCCAGTGGCAAAACCGTGGGCGAGTACCCCGGATTGGCTTTCGGAAAGATAGGGCATAGCTAAAATGTCAAAGGACCTCAACTTTTCTAAAAATTCTTCTCTCGTATAATCCCTGATAATAAGTTCGATAGAGGCTTTTTGCTCATTTTTGGCCACCAGATAAGAAAGCTGGGAGATGTAGTTTATACTTTCCTCGGTAGGTTGAGGCTTTACCTCCGCAACTAAAATGGCATTTTCAATCTTTCGAGAAATCTCAGGCCATCTCTTTATCACTCGGTCAAAACCTTTCCTGCCAGAGGCAAGTCCCGCCAATCCCACCACATTCTTCCCTCCATAACCAAATCTCTTTTTACATTCTTCTTTATCCAGTTTAATTTCCTCATCAGAACCGTGAGGAATAATTTCTACGTTTTCCGGTTCCCAATTTATATTAGAGGGTAAATCATCAAGTTGGTACTGGCAGTGAAAAATTCCTAGATTAAGAAGTTTTAGGGATTCACTGATAAATTGTGCCTGGGCCGGAGTAAGTTGACTGTAAACGGAATGGTAGGTCATAACAGTAGGAAATTCAGCATCCTTTAATTCTTTCAAAAGGGTAAGAAGCCGTTGATTTTTATCATGAAAGGTTTCGTAGAGTCCATATTCATGCTGAATGTGAACGATATCTGGATTGATGTACTTTACTGCTTCCACCACCTTTCCATGCCAGGATCTATCGCCAAGAGAAATAATAGGATAGGTAGCCTCTAAAGCATCGGAATGGGAAATTATAGGAACGTCTAAATTTTTCTCTATCTTTTTTAATGCCCTGATGTAATCTTCAGAATAGTAAGCAATACCGCAGCTTCGCGGAAGGTAGGAGGATATCCAGACCACTTTCAATTTTCTCTCCGGTTTTTCCTCCCTTTCCTTTTTTCTCTTTCTAAAAATCTTTTTTAAAAAATCCATTATTTCTCAATTAACTGTGGAGGATAAGGGGGTTGAACCCTTGACCTCCGCGCTGCCAGCGCGGCGCTCTCCCAACTGAGCTAATCCCCCAGCGTAAAAGAGTATACACTGAAATCTTCTTTCCTGTCAACCTTCATTGATTTTTCCTGATATATGAAGTAAAATATTTGCTGTGAGAAATATCAAAGAAGTTAATCCGACGAAGTCGCTGCGAGTGAGGTCCCTCGCTTGTCATTGCGAAGCGAAGCTGAAGCAATCCGACGAAGTCGTTGCGAGGAGTATTAACGACGAAGCAATCTCAAGAAGTGAGGGATTGCCACGCCTTTCGGGCTCGCAATGACATCTATAGCGTGATTAGTTAGTGACGGAATTCAAAAATGAAAAAGATTGTTGGTCTATTTGGTTATCCGGTTGATCATTCTATTTCTTCTGTTTTCCAAAATGCTGGCTTCAGGAAATTGGGGCTTGATTCTATTTACCTTCCATTTTCTGTAAGGCCGAAAGACCTGAAGAAAGCGGTAGAAGGAATCAGGGCCTTGGGTATAGTTGGTATGAATGTCACTATTCCCCACAAAGGGAAAATTCTATCCCATTTAGATAAAATCTCTCCCGAAGCGAAAAAAATTGGTGCGGTAAATACAGTCTTCAATCAGAAGGGAAAATTAATCGGCTATAATACCGATGTCCATGGTTTCCTTTCTTCTCTGGAGGAAGGCCTTGGATTTGATCCATGCGGTAAATCTGTCTTCCTTTTGGGTGCCGGAGGTGTGGCTTATGCGATTACCTATGGTCTGATTAAAAAGAGAGCAAAAAAGATAACCATTGTTAATAAGCCACGCTGGATGGCAGAATCTCTCATCAAACATTTTAAGAAAATAACAAAGGAGTGTGAATTTGAACTTGTTAATTTTGATAAACGAAATAGTAAAAGATTAACTAAGGAAGCTGATATTTTGATTAATGCCACTTCAGTGGGAATGAATCCAGGAAATCCTTCATTGATTAATGAGGAAACGCTTTCTCCGAGTCTTTCAGTTTTTGATGTTATCTATAACCGAGAAACTGCTCTGCTTAAGCTCGCAAAGAAAAGAGGACTAAGGACTCTTGGTGGTTTACCAATGCTTATTTATCAGGGAGCAGCCTCTTTTGAAATCTGGACAGGAAAAAGAGCACCGATAGAAACGATGAAAAAGGCAGCAGAAAATGCCCTGGAAAGGAGTAAATGATGCTTCGTTATCTTACAGCCGGTGAGTCACATGGAAAAGGGCTGCTGGCAATTATAGAAGGAATACCCTCCAACCTATCTCTATCAAAGGAAGATATTGATAAGGAATTAAAGCGGCGACAAAGGGGTTATGGTCGGGGAGGCCGAATGAAGATTGAAAAGGACAAAGCAGAGGTCCTTTCCGGAGTTCGTTTTGGCAAAACCTTAGGTGGGCCGATTGGACTTCTGATTGAGAACAAGGATTGGGGAAAGTGGAAGGATGTATTGACTTCTCCCAGGCCGGGACACGCCGATTTAGCGGGAGAAATTAAATACAACTTTGATGATCTAAGGAATGTTTTAGAACGCGCCAGTGCCCGCGAGACCGCCACCCGGGTGGCGGTTGGAGCTATCTGTAAGAAATTTCTGAAGGAATTCAATATCGATTTTTATAGCCGGGTAATTCAGATTGGTCCTATTGCCGATAAAAGGAAATGGCACCCGGAAAAGGATTTTTCCTCTATTGAAAAATCTCCTTTGCGTTGTCTAAAAAAGGGTGTGGAGAAGAGAATGAAACTTCTCATTGATAAGGCAAAAAAGGAGGGAGATAGTCTCGGGGGAATATTTGAAGTTGTCGCTCTCAATCTTCCGATTGGTCTTGGCAGTTATATTCAGAGTGATCTACGATTGGATGGAAGGCTTGCCCAAGCTCTGATGAGTGTCCCGGGAATCAAAGGAGTGGAGATAGGTTCAGGATTTGCATCAGCGAGCAAATTTGGCTCAGATGTCCAGGATGAGATCTTTTATCAAAAGGAAAAAAAGTTCTATAGGAAAACAAATAGGGCAGGGGGTTTGGAAGGAGGAATGACCAATGGAGAGCCACTTATTCTCCGGGCCGCGATGAAGCCTATCTCTACTTTAAGAAAACCCTTGCATTCAGTAGATCTAATTAGCAAAAAATCAACCCTTGCATCTAAGGAACGGGCAGATGTTTGCGCCGTTCCCGCGGCCGCAGTGATTGGTGAAGCAGTGGTTACTTTTGAAATTGCCAAAGTCTTTCGGGAGAAATTTGGCGGCGATAGCCTAAAAGAGATAAAGAGAAATTACGAAAGTTATCAGAAGTATGTGCGAGAAAAGTAAAAATGTCAAAAAATAAATGTATGTAAAAATAGAAAAATAAAAAATTAAAAAATAAAAATGGGGACAGCGACCATTTTCTTTGACAATATCTATTTGCTTATGTTAATATTCATCTATGCCACGCATAGCTCGAGTAGTTGCCGTTGGATTACCTCACCATATTACCCAGAGAGGTAACTACCGTCAAGATGTTTTTCTTGA
>DAOVGU010000088.1 GCA_030672255.1 bacterium | reverse complement strand
AAGGAAAAAATGATTCCGATAGAGAACTCAAGGAAAAATTTTCTCTCCCCTTTTCCCGGAGAACCATTGCCCATTATCGCAAACTGTTGAATCTTCCCTCTTCATTTAAGAGAAAGAAATCTTTACAAAACCAATCTAATGAGGTATAATAAAGAAGAAAGGATAAAATGAAAGCAATAGATTATAGTGCTATCTGCAAGGACAAAAGATACAAAGGAAAATTTATCGCCACCAAAGAAGATAAAGGAAAAGTAAAAGTAATAACTGCTGGTAACAATCCCTCAAAGGTTTTAAAGAAAGCTAAAGAAAAGGGCTACAAAAAGCCTGTCATTACCAGGATCCCAACCGAGAACACTTCTTATGTCTTCTACTCCTCTTAAATTTCCATATCTTTACCAGTATGGTATCTACCGTCCTATAATCAATGTTGAACTTCTCTATGATGGTGAATCTGTTATCTTTAAGGGATTGATTGACTCTGGAGCACCTGATTGCCTTTTCCCAGGATGGATTGCAACTTTTTTAGGGCATAGGTTAAAAAGAGGAAAGCCAAAATCTGTCAGTGTTGCTGGGAAAAAGATAAAAGCCTATTTACACCAAACCTATCTAAAAATAGGAAAGGAGCAATTTAGGTGTGATATGTATTACTCCAGAGATCTTGATAATTGGCAGTTTGGGCTTCTTGGACAACTTTCTTTTTTCTCGCACTTTAAAGTAGAATTTAATTATCCTTCCAAAAGTATTACCTTGATTTCTATTTCTTAAAGTCTAATTTTTTTCTTTACGAAACCGATTTGATTAGGTATAAAAAAATATTAATTGTATAAAATTTACCCATTTGAGTAATCTCGGTAAATTCCTCTTCAGAAGATTATCCCACCTGTCTTAAACCAATTTCTCCTGTGTAAATCTTACCCATTTGTTTTATTGTCAATAATCTATATGTAGTGGCAAAGTTTACTTTGCTCGGGTTCGCTAAATCGAACCTCTACCTCTCTGTCTGTAGGGGTCGGATTTATCCGACCCGCTATTTATTGCCGAGTAAACTCGACTACTACATTAATTTGGCAAAAAAATTGCATATAAAATTTATAGAAGCAAATGAAACAAAAAGGGGGTGATTAAGAATGGCAGTAGAGAAATCTATGGCTTCCTCCAGTTTGGTGGAGGTTGTTGATAGAATTCTGGATAAGGGTGTGGTCGTTGATGCCTGGGCAAGGATTTCCTTGGTCGGTATTGAGCTCCTCACCGTTGAAGCCAGAGTAGTGGTTGCCTCCGTTGAGACCTTCCTGAAGTATGCAGAAGCGGTTGGTCTTACGGCATCAGCAGCTGCCTAATTCTGTCAGCAGAAAAAGGGAAGAAAGAATTGCCAGGTTATCCTGAAAAGCATAGTCTGCCAATCCTTCCTTTTCTAAATTAAATTTTATTTTAGAACAAGATGAATAAAATAAATACTCTAAAGAATCTCGCCCAAAATATGGTTCTCTCCTATGAAAACCGGGTTTTAGCCATTGAGAGGATAATAAAAGAAACCTATAGGATGTTAGAAGGGTATAAAAAGGTAAGGGAAGAGATAGGTCCAGCCTTACGGGAAAATTTAGCCAAAAGTAAATCCTTAAGGAAGAGAGACTTTGACAATATGATGAGCGGGATACATTCTCAGCACCTGGAAAGGGAGGAGGAACTTAAGAAAATATTAACAGGTTTCTTAAAAGAGCAGAAAAGAATGGTCTCTGAGTTGAAGGATGCTCTTGCCAAGAATGAATTGGAAAGGGTGAAGAAGGCAGAATCTCAAATAAAGGAGAGGGTAGAGGAAGTAGAAAAATTATTGAAAAATTTCCGGAGAGAACAGAGTAAAACCAGTGCTGACTTAGGTAACCTCCTCCAGAGGAATGAATCTCTGAGAATAAAAGATTTTAAGGAAATGGTAGGCAGAGTCCAATCCCGGCAGGAGGAAAGAGGAAAAGAAGTAAGGCAGTTAATAGGAGATATTACTATCCAGAGAAGAGATAGAAAGGATGAAGTAGAGAAAATGTTAGCCGATTTTCGCAGAGAAAGTGAGGATTTAGCCTCTTCCTGGCAGAATGTAGTTGCGAGGATGGAGGGAAAAAGAAAAAATCTTTATTTTAGAAAGGAGGGATGAGAGATGGGAAATGCAGAGGATATTAGGAATTTAGGTGAGGATATGGCTTCCTCTTATACCGACCGAACAAAGAGGGTAGCCACTCTGGCTAAGGAAACCGCCACGATGTTAAAAGGTTTCCAGAAGGAGAATGAGGAAAGGGAAGAGATGGTTGGTGACTTACTAAGTAACTTCCATGAAGAGGAAGAAAAGATGGCCGAGGAATTGAAAGCTACTCTTTCCAAGAATGAAGCAGACAGAGTAAAGGAAGCTCAGACAGAGATAAAGGTAAGGATAGATGCAGTGGGAGGTCTTTTAAAAGGTTTCCATACCACCCATAAGGAGATGAGTGCATCTCTGAAAAAAGCATTAGCCAGTAGTGAAGCCAAAAGGTTAAAGGAAACCCAGGCAGAGATAAAAGAAAGAGTGAAAGATGTTAAAGGTCTTCTGGATGGTTTCCAGAAAGAGAGGGATAAATTGGCTTCTGCCTGGCAGAATTTGGTTTCTCTTATGGAGAAAACAAGGACAGGGAAAGTAGCCGCCAAGCCAAAAGAGGCTCCGAAAAAGGTAAAGAAGGAAGAAAAGATAGAAGAAGAGGAAGAGTTAGGAGG
>DAOVGU010000182.1 GCA_030672255.1 bacterium | reverse complement strand
TAAAAAACATCCCCTCATTGGAGTAGGATTGGGCAACTTCCGTTATATTTACCCAAAATATATGCTCGGCGCAGCTCAATATAAGATGCTCCATGCCCATAATATCTTTTTTCAGGTTGCGGTAGAGATGGGAATCCCGGGACTGCTTGTCTTTCTCTGGCTATTATTTAATTTCTTTAAAGGAACAACGGGCGTCATAAATTTCGCTACTAATCTATCTACTCACTTTAGTAGGAATATGCGAAGAGATAAATTTCCTGATATTCTCACAGCAACTGTCGCCCCTACAAAAGGAAACTCCTATACAGTGTACTTGAGAGCCTTAAGTGTGGGCTTTTCTGCGGGAATCATTGCGATATTGGTCACCAGCTTTTTCCATGATATCTTTCATAGCCGGCAGATTGCCACCCTAACCTGGTATATCATCGGAATGGCAATCGCCTCTTATAAGCTGAAAGATAAAGAGAGCCCCGGCAATTAAAAAGACAAAAAAGGAGATGACCTGGGTAGGATAAAGGAAGAAGAAAACCGGATTTAAGTTGCCTCTGAGAAAGTCTACACCATACCGAGATATGGAATAGAACATAAAATAGAAAAGCATAATATTTCCATCTTTGGCCCAAGAGGAAAGGCTCTTTCTTTTTTTCCACAAAACCAGCAAAATTAAAAAAATTAAAAAGTTACTAAAACTATAGTACAGCTGTGTTGGGTGCCTGGGTAGATTATCAAAGGGGAATTTTACCGCCAAGAAAAAATCTGTTTCCTTGCCATAGCAGCAGCCATTAAGGAAACAGCCAATTCTTCCTATCGCTTGCGCCAAAGGGATATATGTCCCAAAGAGGTCTAATACCCTTAGAGTTGGCAGGTTGGCTCTATGTCGAAGAAAGAATATTGCAGCTATCAGACCAAAGATGAGACCTCCTTGAGCCGCCATTCCTCCATGGCGGATGGCAATGATCTCTAAAGGATAATGAAGATAGTAAGCGAAATGAACAAGGATGTGCAGTAACCTTGCTCCAAAAAGCCCGGTGATGACAATTAGAAAGATAATATTTAAGAGAGCTTCTTCGGGTAAACCTTCCTTTCTTCCTTGACGTAGCAGCAGGAAACTCACAAAGCAAATTGAGAAAGCGATGACCACGCCGTAGGAATAGATAGCAAAATTACCAATCTTAAACAGAATGGGATGCACCTTTTATCTCCAAAATCAACGGGAAAATAGGAAAATAGAAAATAGGGACAGCGCCCATTTTTCAAAACTACTTTACTACAAAGTCACTGGTAACTGGGAACGGGTTCCATTTACCCAATTAACGAAAAATGGGCGCTGTCCCTATTTTTTATTTTTATTTTTTTATTTCCCAGACCAACAAAATTATAATTCCGATTGTGATCGCGCTGTCGGCTAAATTAAAAATGGGCCAAACCCTGAAATCAAGGAAATCAATCACCGCCCCAAATCTTGCCCGATCGATCAGGTTTCCCAGGATTCCTCCCGTGATAAGTCCGGTTGCTATCCTTTGAGCCTGATTCCTTTGGGCCTTTTGCAGGAAAATGACAAGCATACCTATTGCTAAGAGAGAAAGAAGCAAATAAAATAAAAAGGGGATTTTTCCTTTGAAGAGGCCAAAGGAGATACCGGGATTTTTAATGTAGGTAAGATAAAGAAAACGGGGGACAAACACAACCGATTGACCCTGGTAGAGGAAGCCACGGACCAAATATTTCGTCAGCTGGTCAAAAAAAAGGATAATAAGAGCAACCCCGTCAGATAAGGGGTCAGGTCTCAACATTTGACAAAATATTTAGAAGTCCAAGATTCATATCAATTCAGTATTATATTAAAATAATTTTAAAAAATCCCTAATCTCATCGGGGGATTGTTAAATGTTGAGACCTGACCCCTCCTCTTTTTTCTGGCAGGTAATGCAAAGTCTGGCATAAAGAAGAGCACGCAGCCTCTTTTTATCAATCTTTTTATGACATTTCTCGCAAATCCCAAATAACCCCTGCTTACTACCTGCAGGGGCAGGCCCCTGATTGAACCTATCAGGGGCAAGTTTTGCCAGAGCATTATTGATCTCGGTGATCAGTTTACCTTCGGAAGAGGCAAGATTCAGGTCCAAATTTTTCTCAAAGTTATCGCTGGCCAACTCAGCGAGGTGTGTTGGAATACCTGGATTTCCGCCTTCTACCGCTCTTGACTCTGAACTACCCTTCTGGAGAGCTCCAATCGCCTCTAAGATTCTAATCTTTTCCTTGATCAGCAATTTCCTGTATCTCTCCTTTTCCTTCCTGTCCATTTTGTTCTCTCCTCTCACATATCAAAAATTATTCTTGTTTGCCAGAAATTATCTTTTTTCTGCAATAGCTTCAAATCATGATAGGTAGCAGCCTTTATCTCCCTTTTTGGGACCTGGCTATTTTTTTTAATCTGTCCCTTCAGATAAAATTCATTTTTTGACTTTTTAACCTTGATCCTAAATTCGTTAAAGATTGCCTTTTCCTTCTCAGAAAGATAAAGTAATTCATTAAGGAAACTTACCAAAAGCTCCTCCAAATTTGCCCCTTCAACTTTTAACTTAATACTATAGGAATTTCTTTTGTAGGGGCTTGATTCCTGTCCCGTATTTAATACGGGACTGCCAGGAACAGGTTTATCAAGCCCGCGGGTCGGATTCATCCGACCCCTACGCAGCCTCCCTCCCACAATGATGCTAAACATCCCTGCTGCCGCCTCGGTAAAAAGCTCTCCCTTGCTTTTTCCCTCTATCAAAAGTCCAATATCTGCCGTATGGTCAAAGATTTGAAACACTTTCCTTCAAAATTACTGTCACATCCGCAATATGGTCTCCGCTCTCTAAGTTAATCAATTTTACGCCTTGTGTATTCCTTCCAATAGCGCGAATATCCTTTACGGGGACGCGAATAAGGATTCCTTTTGTCGTAATCAGCATAATCTCATCACCATCAGTTACACTCTTGATACCAACAACCTCTCCATTCCTACCCTCGGTCTTGATATCAATAATGCCCTTACCACCCCTCTTCTGTCTCCGGTAAAGTTTAATCTTGCTGCGCTTCCCAAAGCCATTGGCCGTAACGGTAAGCAGGAAATAGCCTTCTTCGGCCACCTCGGCTCCTTTTACCAGATCATCCTTGGAAAGTCTAATTCCACGCACCCCCCTTGCGGTTCTTCCCATAACTCGGACATCCCCCTCAGAAAAGTGAATCGATTTGCCCTCTTTCGTGGAGAGAATAAGGTCCTTTTTCCCGTCGGTAAGTTTTACCTCAATCAGCTCATCATCCTTTTTCAGGGTAAGAGCGATGATTCCCACCTGCCTTTGGTGGCTATAGGCAGAAACAGAGGTCTTCTTCACCATTCCTTTCCTCGTTGCCATCAGGAGAAAGAGATTCTCCGTATATTCCTTAATGGGAATAACGGCGGTCACCATCTCATCGGTGCTAATCTTAAGGAGATTGATGATTGCCTTTCCCTTTGACTGTCGACTGGCTTCCGGAATCTGATAGGTGGGGAGCCAGTAGACCCGGCCCTTATTGGTGAAGAATAAAAGGGTATCATGGGTGGAAGCAATAAAGAAATGCTTGATGTAATCCTCCTCCTTGGTTCTTGCCCCAATAATCCCTCTTCCTCCTCGGTGTTGCCTGCGGTAGGTATCTACCGGAACCCGTTTCACATAATCGGAGGCAGAGAGCGTAATGACAACATCCTCCTTTTTCACTAAATCAATCTCGGAAAGATCTTCTATTGCCCCAATAATCTTTGTCCTCCGCTTATCACCAAATCGCTTCTTCAAAGATATTAACTCATTCTTAATTACGCCGGAAATCTTTTTTTCGCTGGCGAGAATGAGCTTTAAGCGCTGAATCTCTTTTGTCAGCTCTTTGTATTCATCCTCTATCTTCTCCCGTTCCAATTTAGTCAGACGAGAAAGGGGCATCGCAAGGATGCTGTCTGCCTGAATGGGAGAAAGTTTAAATGTTTTTATCAGGGAAGATTTAGCCGCTTCCACCAGCGCAGCTTTTCTGATTATTTTTATCACCTGTTCAATATGCAAAAGGGCAATCTTTAAACCAGCAAGGATATGGGCGCGACTCTCCGCTTTCTTCAACTCAAATTGGGTGCGCCGCCTCACTACCTCTCTGCGATGCTCTAAATAATAGTTCAGTAGTTCCTGAAGGGAAAGTACTCTCGGTCGATTTTTAACAAGAGCAAGATTGATAATGCCAAAACTGGTGCGCAATGCGGTATGCTTATAGAGTTGATTAAGAATAACATCAGGGTTCTCCCCTGATTTTAGTTCGATGCAGATCCTCATCCCTTTTCTATCCGACTCATCCCGAATTGTGCTGATTCCTTCAATCTTCCTTTCCTGGGCAAGTGTCGCAATATTTCCGATGAGAGCGCTCTTGTTTACTTCATAGGGGAGTTCGGTAACAATTAAAGCGGCTCTTCCCCTCTCCAACTCCTCTTCTTTTACCTTGCTCTGTAAGGTAATGATGCCTCTTCCCGTGCGGTAAGCCTCCAAAATTCCTTTTCTTCCGCAGATAAAGCCTCCAGTGGGGAAGTCCGGTCCGGGCAAGAGTTTCATCAATTCCTCCAGGGAACTATTCGGTTTCTCAATGAGAAGAGTAAGTGCATCAATCACCTCATTAAGGTTATGGGGAGGGATGTTGGTTGCCATGCCCACGGCAATACCGGACGATCCGTTGGCCAGCAGGTTGGGAAACGCGGCGGGCAAAACGACAGGCTCGTCCTGCGTTCCGTCATAGTTGGGGCGGAAGTCGACCGCGTTCTCGGTCAGTCCATCCAT
>DAOVGU010000208.1 GCA_030672255.1 bacterium | reverse complement strand
ATAATCTTTACATCTTTTTATAACCGGTGCAGTAAATATCCTCGTACTATCTACTTCTACACGACTTCTGCCGCAGCAGCCAGAAGTGCAAACTCCACTTTCTACCATTCTCTCTTCCAACAGATTAAAAAGTTTTTTTATAGGAGGACCAGCTTTACCATAAAACTTATCAAAATAGTCGTCCAGTAAAACATCTACATTAGCTTCTGCATCCCAGAGGAGTTTAGCTGCAACATAATAAAGCGGCCCTTGTAATACCCAGGTATTACTGCATTGGGTATAAAGACCATCTACTCCTATTCTTTTAAAGTAAGGAATATCTTGCCTAATAGTGTGAATAATAGGCCAGGGAAGCCCACACCAAGCTACCTTCCAGTAATATTCAAAAAACCAGACACGCTTGGATATAGAGACCCATTTTTCTAATGTCTTACGGAACTTCTTATTATACTTACAATTTGGATCGGCAATAGCATGAGTATGACAATACTCAAAATGAGCAATGTCCACTCCAATATTTTTATATGGCTTAATAACTCGTGGGGGGTCAGTGTAGATATAATAAGCGCCAATATCTATTATCTTATCTGGATAAACCCTGTATACTTCCTTTGCTACCTGATTATAGAAAAGCATAAGCCTATTAGACATCTTTCCAGTGTCAAAGGGAAGAAGCCCATCATCTTTGTGTAATGGATCATCTAATGCCTGGCAATTAGAGCATTCACAAAAATGGCCCCCATCTCCCGGAAAGAGTGAATAAGAATCCATTCCGGGATTTTCATCAAATATCTTTATTATGTTCTTTGCTACTTCTTTAGCTACTTCCGGGTTAGAGGTGCAATATTGCATGGCGCCCGGCTCAAGCTTTTTCCTTTCTCCTTTCACTAAGGCATAGTATTCAGGATGAGTGGAGTAATATTTACTATATGGAAGGAGTTTGTGAAAGGTATGGCAGGCACGGATTTTTTTACCAATTTTTTCTCCTGTAATATTTCCTAAGCTAAAATTCATCTTGTTTTTAATAGCCCAGCTTCCTGTGTATACCCCTCTTATATTAAAATCCGGTTTTTCTTTTATCTCAATCTCTTTAATTTCTATATTCTCTAATGTTGGTATTATTTCTTCTTTCGGAGTAAAGAACCGACAACCTAATTCCTCTAAAAAGTCATAGACACTATAAAGTGTCCCTAAAGGACTACCTCCAGCTAATATAAGGTCTTTCTTCATCCTTTTAATGATAAAACCTTCTTTGTGAAGAGAGGAAGTCTTAACTTTTAATTTCTTGATTATCCTGTTATTGCCAATAAGAATTCTGTTTCCTTTTATCTCTTCATTGTCCTTTCTTATGGAAAGCTCAGCACCAGAAATCTTCTTAAGATACCTCTGTAATTCTTTAGCTGCATATTCTTCTACCTTACTTGCTTCCTCTCCTATAACAATTGTACTGGTTGGTTTGCCTTTTTCCACCAGAGAATAAATAGAAGAAGGCTTTACTAAAACAGTAATCTCTTCTGCCTCTATTCCTATCGCTAGACTTAACAATAATACTACTCCCAATACCTTCCTTAGCTTTGCCATGATTCTTTCCTCCTCTTTTTTTAATTACTTCTTACTTTAATTCTGCTATACATATGTCCTGACCCGTTCTCCATTCAGGTCGTAGATAGAGAAGATACCTGTCCTCTATTCTATCTATATTGAGATGATCCTGCCAGATTGTTTCCTCCCACTGTTCAGTTTCAATATTCTCCACCCTAACACCTTTTGGCAAGATAATGTATAACCCACATGCTCCTCCCTCCCTCCCTTTAACTTTTACATACATAGTGCACTGTCCCTTACTTCTTAAAAAAGAGATAAAAATGTAAGGAGAAACAGGAAACTTTAAATTCGCCTCTTGAATATATTCTTCCTTAAAAGAAAAGGACCTGGATGCTAATTTAGAATAACCTTCTTCCTGAATAAACACCTCCTTATTATTTAGATATAACCTTATTGGGTCTTTATGGTAAGAGAGAAATTCCTGCTGCTCCAAATAGATTAATCCCTCATCTTTTCTTAGAGAAGAAGTAAGTTTATTCAATTTAGAGAGTATTTCTTGCTTTGGTAGACCACTTTGTTGTCCCATTTTTCCCGCTGCTCCTGTATCCAACAGGATATTGTCCTTTACCACTATGTCGCTGCAGCCCTTCTGTATGGACAAGCCATATTTACACTGCTTGTTTTTGGCGTCCTTAGCAACTATGTTTCCGTGAATTAGAATATCTTTTGAGGGGGACATAATGGATATCTGCTCTTTTTTGTTGCCGACAACTATATTGTCGGACACGATAATATTACTCGAAATTGATATCCCCCCCCGTCTCAGCTTTTCCGACCTTATGCGAATGCCCGAACCATTCCTTCTGATAATATTCCCCTTTATAACCGCACACTTTACACCATCAAGAGTAATACCCGCCCAGTTCTCAATGGTACTGTTGCCAACAATAGTAACATAGGAATGGAATTTGTCGTCAGCAGAGCGCCCACATCTCACGCTAATGCCGCCAGACTCAAGTACTGTGTTCCCAATAATAACATTATTCTGGCCCCAGTACGATGAAATTCCCCAGCTCTTACATTTTTTCACGTAATTATTACTTACTATTGTTTCAGTGGCATTGCCTATTGCTATGCCCTGCCTTAAAACATCTATGATAATGTTATCTGTTATTACCCACCCATCGCATGACCTTGGATGCAGTTGGATGCCATCACCATAACCATATCCCATGAGGGACATGAAATGATTTTTCCCAGCTCCATTTATGTAATTGCCGCTTATATAACCCTTGGCTGGGTTCCCCCCACCATATTGAGGGTACCCCCCACACGTAACAATAGGTTTATCTCCAATGTCTAAGAATACATTATTAGTGAACCTGGGATATTTGTCGCCAAATGTAAGTATTCCATGAAACAACGTATTACTGATATGGCAGTTGTCTACAACTGTGCTTTTACTGGAACCATGAATATAGATTCCACAATTCCTTTCTGGGTGTGCTGTCCATTTGGGTCCCCACTTACATGGTTTAGGATAGTTTTTATAGTCAAATTGCCCTGAACGGTTACCATAAATGGCAAGATTTTTTATAACAACATCATCTGCATTATTTATGTATATAGCTGGCATTAATGACCAACACATAGCTTTATCATCTGTAGTGAATTCAGCGTTTAACTTAGCATCTAAGAGTAGTGTATTACCGTCAATAGATTTAATCCATAAAGTATTTTGGGCCTTAGAACTGATGAAATGAATCGCCATACCTGCCCGGAATTTGGAGGCATCAACAAGAATGACATCTGTCTGGTCAGCAGATGCGTCAGACGCCAATAAACTGTTGGCGGCATTGACTAAGTATAAAAGAGTGCTCCTACCTTCCCCGCACAGTTCACAGCCTTTTTTAGGTCTGATAGACATCGATATATTGAACCTCCCGGCAAGCAATTTGACCATGCCGCCGGCAGCAGGTAGCGCGTCAACCGCTGATTGAATCTCTATCTGATCATCAACGCCATCGCAAACCAGATCAGCCCTCTCTTTGTGCGATGAATTTTGCGCAGCAACAATAATCTCCATATCTTTTGTGAAAATCATGAAAGTTCTTCCTTGCGCAATCCTGAAGCCTTCATTACCGCGGGCATCTTTTGCGCTATAACTAAATATAGCTTTACCATCACCCGTAGATTTGGTTATGTCAAAACTGCCACGCCAGGTCGAACGTGAACCTTTTAACTTTATTCTAATAGGGAATTTACCTTCAGGTTTGTAATGTAATGTCGGTGCAGCTGCTACATCAACCGAGGTGGTTAAGGTTACATCTACTTTACCAGCCATCGGTAAAGGAGGGTTGATAGATATAAATGCGATAGGGCTATGAATGTTTTCCTGGTCATTGATAGTGATGAAATCTGAGCCCTTTTTCTGGCTATCGTAGCAAGCTCTAATCCAATCAACATTTCTTGCTTTATTCGAAATCCTCACCTCGTCGATTGTGCCTTTGAAATATAGTGAATTATGAATCCTGCCGATTTCTACGCTATCTGATACTGAATGTGGCGTTATAGTCTTTTTCAGACTTTTTTCTTCTTCTCCATTACAGTAAATGAACATATCAGTGCCATCATCCACAGCAGCAATGTGTGTCCAAACATTCGCAGCAAGCACTGCTGAGGAGACAGCCTCATTGTGTGTCGTTCCATCTCCTCTACTAAAAACTATCTTTCCATCTGTATTATAAACCCTATATTGTGCATCCTTGGCTCTTCCCCCATTTGCTTTAGCTATTATCCCCATAACACCAGAGGTGCTATCTACTTTTACCCACGCCTCAATCGTAATCGCGCCAGTAAGGTCTAAAGTTTTTTTGTTTCCAAAGTCAATGTAAACATTCTCTTTCTTAAACTCACAGGCGCCATTAACTTGCCCGGATGTAGTTGGAGTAGCGCTGTTAAAAACACTGTCATTGTTATTAACAGTAGAATCGAAAACTTGTGGTTTAGCGCCAGTCTCCTGTAAATGTTGAACCATCCTGAAACCATTATCCCATACTTTTTCAGCATTATGATAACTCGATTGAGCAGCATCAGAATTACCATAATATAAATTAATGGAACTTCTTTTATTTATCTTTGGCACCTTAACCCAAATTAAAGCATCCTTACTGCTATAATCAATTCTTTCTGCTTCAAAATACAATTCTTTTAAATTATCTTCGTCAATAAAACGTAAATCCTTTGTATCAGCAGTGGTAATACCCTTGTTGATATGCTTCCAGAAAGCTGAGTGAGTTGAAGTTAAATGCACTAACACGGGAAAATCGTTAAGATCTCCGTTAAAATTAAAGGCGAGTCCCATTCGATTCGGCCACTTCTTGTCCCACCAATCCGCAGATTCTACATAATCACTCATCAGCACAATTCCTACAACTGCCAATAATACCAAGCTTCGTTTAAGCATTTTTCTTCCCTCCTTTGTGATGAATCAAACCCCTACATTTAAACTGTGACTAAATTCCTCAATTTTTTTGTAGAAGCACGTATGATTAACTTTGACTTTAAAATAGTCTTCTTTGATTTGGTATTTTTCTTCTCAATAATTTTCAAGAGCTTTTTACAGGCAATCTTGCCTAAATTATATTTCGGCTGGTCAACTGTAGTCAAAGGAACTTCTAATGTCTCTACTGAGGCAAGATTAGCAAAACCTATCAGAGAAATATCGTCAGGTATTTTTAATCCTTCCTCTTTAATTGCTTTAAAGGCACCGATAGCGATAGGGTCGTTGACGCAGAAGATGGCGGTAGGTAGTTCCTTTAATTGAAAGAATTCCTGCATTGCTTTATAACCATCTTCTTCATTAAAGCCACTCCCTACAACTAATTCCTCTTCAAAAGGAATCTTACTCTTGCTGAGGGCCTTCTTATATCCAGAGAATCGGCCTTTACTGGTAGAACAAGAAGAAAAACCGGCAATATAGCCAATCCTTTTGTGTCCAAGAGAAATCAGATAATCTACCGCCTGAAAGGCTGCTTCCTTATCATTGGTTAGCACACTATTAAAATTTTCTCCTTGATAATGTCTGTCAATGAGCACAAACGGAAATTTCTCCTCTTTTAATTCTTTCAAGATACTTAAGTTTTCCATCTCCTGGGCAGGAGCAATAATCAAACCATCCATCCTTCTCTCCAAGAGGCTTTCAATCTCTCCCCTTTCCTTTTTAGAATCCTCATCCGAATGGCAAAGGATTAGTTTATAGCCATTCTCATTGAGCACTGCTTCAATTCCCTTTGTTACTTCAGGGAAAAAGGAGTAGGAGATTGAGGGGATGATGAGCCCAATGGTATTACTCTTTTTCTGAACTAAACTTCT
>DAOVGU010000015.1 GCA_030672255.1 bacterium | reverse complement strand
AGGCAATGTAAACATAATGATAAAAGGTTGCAGGAATGATTCCAGAATTCCGGCAAGGATTAAATAGGTGAGAACAACGGCGAGAGTTAGAGCGATATAAAGGTCACGAAAACTTTCCTCCATCCATTCAACTTCACCGCCGTAATGAATACTGTAACCGGCAGGCAGAGAAATATCCTTGATGCTGTGTTTAATTTCCTGCACAACCTTTCCCAGACTTTCACGACCGATAAAGGAAGATACCTTAATCATCCTTTGATAGTTTTTGCGACCAATTCTTGTAGGACCAACAACCCGGGAAATTTGCGCCACTCCAGAAAGAGAAATTAATTTACCCTGAGAGGTTGTAAGCATAATCTCACCAACATCGGTCAGATTCGCTCGATCCTTAAGGCCCAACTGTATCCTGATATCATAGTTCTCACCCCCCTCGCTGTATGTGCCGGCAAGTTCTCCTTCAAAACTGCTGCGTAGGACCTGTGCCATCTGAGCAACGGTAATGCCCAATTTAGCCATCTTCTCACGGTCGGGCTGTACGATCAATTCCGGTTTTCCGATACGCCAATCAAGGTCAACATCAACTGTCCCGGGTGTTTCTTCCGTTTTTTGCTTAACCCTCCGGGCGAGCTTATGAAGTTCTGCGAGATTCTCCCCGGTAATTTGTATCTGAATCGGGGCTTCACCTTCCCCTTCTTCCATACCGCTTGTCGCTTTAATGGTCAGAGTGGTAATTCCGGGAATTTTAGCCAGTTGATAGCGCAAAGCTTCCACAACCTCCTGCGTGCTACGTTTCCGTTTTCTCCGCTCAATTAACTCTGCCTTTAATTGCCCTCTGTTCACACCGGTAGAACCGCTGAACATTCCAGAAATTTTACCAACCGTAGTGTAGAGACCTTTCACTTCCGGGATGCGGGAAACAGTCTGCTCAATCTGCTTCATTGTCTGGTCGGTCTGAGAAAGTGTGGCGCCTACCGGCAATTCTGCATCAACGGTGAAGTACCCTTCGTCGGTCTGGGGCATCATCTCAAAACCAATCAGAGGAAGCAGAAGGAGAGTTGCGATAAAGAGAGCACCTGCAGACAGCAGCATTACCGCTCGTCTTTTCAAACCCCAGAGAAGCAACCTCCGGTAACCTTCCCGGAATCGCACAAACAGACTGTCCCAGCGAGCAAAGAAATTCGCTAAGAGCCCGGACTTATTCTGTTTGTTTCCGGTAGCCCGCAGCATCACCGAAGCCATCATCGGCGTAAGGGTAAATGATATAAGAAGAGAAAACAACGTAGCGAAGGCAATGGTGAGCGCAAACTGCCGGAAAAACTGACCGACAATTCCGCTCATAAAGGCGATTGGTAAAAATACGACAATATTGGTTATTGTAGAGGAAAAGACGGCGATAGCAATTTCGGATGTTCCTGTAGATGCTGAGGTTTTGGCATCTTTGCCCAGTTCAAGATAACGATGTGTACTCTCCAGGACAAGAATGGAATTGTTGACCAGAATACCCACGGAGATAGCGATACCCATCAGGGACATAAAGTTAATTGTAAACCCGGAAGCAAGCAGGGGAATAAAAGTACTGATGATCGCAATCGGCATAACAACAGCTACAATAATCGTCCCCCTGAAACTATGGAGAAAGAGAAATAAGGCAAGAGCGGTCAATATTATGCCAACGGCGATATTGTTTTTTACTTCAGATACAGAGCCTTTGATGAAGGTTGCGCGGTCAGTTACCACTTCAATTTTATAGTCAGGCAACCTGTTCTTTAACCCGACAATGGTTTTTCTTACCTTTTCGGAAAGTTTAACTGCGTTGGCCTCAGACCTTTTCTGGATGGAAATGCCTACAACCGGTTCCTTGTTGTAACGTGCCCGTTCCCGCGTTTCTTTGAAACTGTCCTCAACCTCTCCGATATTTGCCAGAGGAATGGTAGAGTCGCTATAGCCTGTAACCTTGAGGTTACGCAATTCGTTCAGGGTTTGGAATTTACCCGTTAAGCGCAACGTATACTCAGAACGTTCCTGGGTGATGTGGCCGCTTGGTACGTCGAGATTTGCCCGGGAGATAGCCTCAATTACATTCAGAATTGAAACGGAGTGCATCCGCAATTTCTCCCGGTCCAGCTTCACCAGGATTTCCCTTTCTTTGCCGCCAACAATGTTGACCGAACCCACCTCAGGAATTTTTTCCAGCTCTTTTTTTATAATCTTATCGCAGGCTAGATATATATCTTCAAGAGGACGCTTGCTCATAACGGCCAGGTCCATTACCGGCATCGCACCAATATCAAATTTGATTACCACCGGGTCCTCTGCATCTTCCGGCAGCGTAGCTTTGGCCTGGTTAATTTGAGCTCTAATGTCGGCTGCTGCTACATCAACATCAGTACCCATATGGAATTCAGCCATAACCAGAGAAATTCCATCCTGCGAACTGGATTCAATATTCTTAATTCCCTTAACCGTTCCCACTGCCTCCTCAATCGGCCTGGAGACCAATGTTTCGATTTCCTCAGACCCTGCTCCCGGATAAATAGTGGAAATGGTCACAATCGGAAATTCAACAGGAGGGAAAAGTTCAACCGGAAGTTTGGAGAGGGAAAACATACCTAAAACCGCTACCATAAGGATCAGCGTTGTAGTCAGAACCGGTCTACGGATGGAGGTATTTACTAAAAACATTATGTACTTTTTTAAAGTAAAGTATAAAACTTCTTTTATAACAGCCAACCAAGGTTGGCCACTACATAAACAAAGATGTAGTGGTCGAGCTTGCTCGACTGGTAGTTGCCGAGTTTACTCGGCTTTTTCATTTGATAATAATTTTATCTCCGTTTTTAAGGCTTGTCTGCCCTGAGATGATAAAGTTCTCTCCTTCTGAGAGTCCTTTGGCAATAAGAACCCTGGAATCAAGAATTAGACCTATCTCTACAGGACGCAGTTTTGCTCTGTTGTTTTCAGCAATAAATAGATAGTCTGTCCCTTCTCTGGATACTAAAGCCTCCCGCGGCACAATTATACCTTCATGGCTCTTTAGCAGAAAATTTAAACGAGCAAACATACCCGGTTTCAATTTCCTTTTTGGATTATTAAGCCTTACCTTTACACGAAAAGCATGACTGTTAGGGTCAGCAGCTTTGTTAATCTCAGTCACCTTGCCAACGTATTCTTTCCCTCTTAAAGCATCAACCTTAACCGCTACCTTCTGCCCAGGATAAATATGCGTAATATTTTCTTCCGATATTTCAGTCTCAATCTCAACGCGTTCTATATTGACAATCCTCATCAGGATGTCGCTTTCCATACCCATCGGCCGGGTGGCAAACTCTCCCGGCTCACAGCGTCTGAAAGTCACATAGCCTTTGATTGGACTATAAATTGAACTGTTTGAAAGTTGTAATTTAGCGTAGTCAAGATTTGCCTTTGCCTGTTGGGTCTGGCTATCAATGCGCTGTCTCTGTGCCTCTACAATCTCCAACTCAGTCTGGATATTTTCCCATTCCTGTCTTGTAATTACTTCCTGCTCAAAAAGTTTCTTCATTCGAAGGTATTTGCTTTTAATATTTTTGAGATTTGCTTTAATTTCTGAGGCTGAATCAAGAACCACCTGATAGGCAGCTTCTGCCTGGCTCACTTGAGTCTTCATTTCATCCCGTTTTAACTGGATGAGGAGCTGTCCCTTCTGAACTAAGTCACCAACATCGGCATTCACTGCAATAATTCTTTCTGTCAAATCGGACATAATGGCAACTTCCTTCCAGCCCTGAACGGTTCCACTTTCAGAAATTGTTGGTTGAAGTCTTCCTCTAACTGCTTTTAATGTTTTTACAGGTATCCCTTCTGCTTTTTGAATCTCTGAGATGCTCGGGACAGGTTTTCTACTTTTCACCCCTTTAATCCGAACAAAAATGAATACAATCACAACTATAAAAATCAGGGTTATGGTAATCTTATGTTTTTTCATTTTTCTCCCATAGCTCTCTTCAGTACTGCCTCTGTCAGGTAGCAGTCATACAGAGCCCGATAGTAATTGGTTTCTGCTTGACTCCACAGAGTTGTTGCATCCAGGACATCGGTGCTTGTTGCCATTCCCTCCTTGAACCTCAGTTCTGTCATGCGAAGATTTTCTTTGCTCTGAGCCACAGCCTTCTCGGTAACAGATATTTTTTTTTCTGCGCTCTGTAAATTTAGAAAAGTATTTCTTATTTCTAATTCTATTCCCTTTTTAAGGAGAAATAAAGAATCTTGACTCTGGTTAATTACGCTTTTTGCCTGTTTCACCTTTTCCTTAGTTCTTCCCCAGTTCCAGATATCTAATTCAAAGGCAATTGCTATATTCCAACTATTCTGCCATTTATCGATAGGAATTTCAGAGCCTTTGGTATGATCATAATTGGTGATAAGCGAAATTGTAGGGTAATATTCACTTTTAGCAATTTTTAGGTCTTCTTTTGCTATTTTTAAATTTATCTCTTGCGCTCTTAGCTCTGGCCGCAGACTAAATGCTTTTGCAATAGAGTCCTCTAATCCCCCCCACCTATCTCCTCCCCCCTGGAGGGGGAGATAGGTGGGGGTGTAACTCGAGATATCAACCAGTTCTACGGGGGTAGATAGATCCCGGTTTAAAAGGTTATTGAAGGAAATTTTGGCTAATTCCTCTCCATTTTCCGCCTCCACCAAATTCTGTTTGGCCTCGGCTAATTCTACCTCTATTTTTAGCAGATCCACCTTGGGTACCATTCCCGCTTTGTAGAAATTCTCCACTACTTTCAGATGAGCTTTAATCTGCTCTACCGCTTTTCTGCCCACCTCACTTATCCTCTCTGTCTTTAAGACATTGTAAAAAGCCTCTTTTACTTTGAAAATAAGGTCAATTTCTGTTCCACGGTAATTTTCTTCTGCAGCGGCTAAACCCTCCTTCGCCTGCCGGTAAAGAGCAGTTAATTTTCCTCCGGTAAATAAAGGCTGGGTTAAATTAAGATTAAGGTCATACAGTTCCTCACCGGTAATTGTCGTTCCATAAAATTCAGCTTCTTCGCTAAGTTCGGTAAATGTCGAAGCACTACCCAATTCAGGAAGAAAAGAAGTAAACACTTCTCTTTGCTTTGCTGTTGCCTCCTCAATTTTTTCCTTTGCCTGATGAACCTCTAAGTTGTTCTGAAGAGCAATCTCTATAGCTTCCTTTAAACTTAACTTTTCAGCAAGAAGGTTTGTATTGACAAGAAGGATAATAGAAATTACCAGAATTTTAAAGACTGTTTTTCCTTTCATCTTTTTAGTTTTTAATTATAGTTTGTTATCCTCTTACTTGTCAATTGGTTTTAAAAGTAGTAAAATGAAGAGTTTAGAGTAAAATCTAAAACTTTATGGAAATTGGAAAGTTACTGGATAGGATTGGTAGGGAAGAAAGCCTTTACCATCTTACCCTGAATCTCGCTCAAAAGGCCCGCCAATTGCAGGATAAGACCACACCTGCGGAGAAAGAGATTGCCAATTCAGTAGTCGCCGTTTTAGAAGAGGAATTAGCGGCAAGAACCAAATGAAGAAGTCATTGCGGGTCGGAATGACAGGATGTTTAATAATTCCTCTTTCCCTTTGCCTCTCGGTGATGGCAGAAGAGGCGGACCCCAAGACCTTCTTTCTAAAAGGCGATTATAGTCACGCCTTAGAAAGTTATAAAAAACTTTCTAAAAAAAATGATCTTGTTCAATATCGAATCGGGATCTGTTATTTAAATCTTGGTAAGTATGAAAAAGCTGAGGAAGAATTAAAGAAGGTCTTCTCCTATCCCAAAAGCGCTCTTTTTGATGATGCCCAATTTGCCCGAGGAGAAGCCCTTTACCTGGCAGGAAATTTTGCCGAGGCAATTAGAGCTTATCAGCAGGTGATAAAGGAATATCCGCAAAGTTCTATCCTCCATCTTGCTCTCTTTAAATTGGGAATGTCCTATTTAAAAAAGGGAGGGGAAAAGGAATCTTTGAAATATTTTAAGAGGGTGCGCAGCTCCTATCCTTTAAGTTTTGTAGCGGCAAAATCGAATAAAATTATTTCCCGGAAGGAAGGTCCTTTTTCCATTCAGATCGGCGCCTTTGTTGATTTGACCAGAGCAAGGAACTTAGCGAGGGATTTCCAGAAAAAAGGATACGATTCTTATCTCCTCAAAAAAATTAAGGATAAACCCTGGATTTACAAGGCAAGAATAGGTAACTTTAAAAGTAGAGCGAAAGCGATTCTTTTCACTCAAAAATTGCCAGAAAAAACGGATTTCTTTATTACAAAAGAAGAATAATGTTTAATTTCCTTAAGAAGGAGCGAATTTATATTGGAATGTTCTTGCTTATTCTCCTTTTCACCATGACTTTTTGGCTGAGAGGCAGACCTATCAAAAGGGCGCAATATCTTTCTCCGGGGGGAAAGGAAACTGGACTTATAGGAACTACAGAGATAGGGAAGATTTTGAAGGAGAGGATAGAGAGAGGCAAAACCTTCCGAGTCTATTTTTTTAATTTCTCACTCCTTTTTATTCTTACGAGTTGTCTTGTTGGTTTTTTTCTTGATCTTTTCTTTCTTTCCTCAAAAAGACGAAAAAAGTTTTCATTAATAAATCCCCTCTTTCCGCAGGTCAATTGGGAGATCTCTGACCTATTTCGCGCCGGGCTCTTTTTCTACTTTTTTCTTTGTCTCCTTCTCTTTTTAGAGCGGTTTCTTCCCACTTCCTTTTTCGCTTCCTTTGATCTCTGCCTTTTTCTCGCTCTCTTCAATACAATTTTGGGAGAGGTTGCTGTGGTTCTTTTCATCTTTGGCTTTCTGATTAAAAGGCGCGAGAGAAGCAACAGTCATCATCTTGCTGCTCTGCTCTCCACAGGAGAGCCAAAAATTGGAAAGGTGACTCTGGGTATCCGTAGTTACTTTCATCTTTTACCAATTTTGTTTTTTATTGGACTTTTAGTAGGATTACTTATTAAGTTTTCCGGGTATTCTCCACCAGAGAGAACATTTGCTATCTTTTTGCTAAAGGCGAGATCTCCCTTTCTTCTGGGTTTTTCTCTCCTCTCGGCAGTGATTTTTGCTCCTATCTTTGAGGAATTCCTCTTTCGCGGTTTTGTCTTTTCTTCTCTGAGGAGAAGATTTGGAGTAAAAAGAGGAATCGTTTTCAGCGGTCTTCTCTTTGCTTTTGTCCATCGTAGTCTCTATGCTTTCCTTGCGATATTCGTCCTGGGTGTTATCTTAGCCTATCTCTACGAAAGAACCGGTTCCCTTATTCCTTCCATTAGTCTCCATATCATTAATAATGGGATCGCATCCATTTTCTTTCTCTCTCTAAAGTCTTTGTTATGAAATGCTTGGTTATTGGTAATGGCGGTCGGGAACATACCATCATCTGGAAATTGGCGCAAAGCCCGAGGATAAAAAAGATCTATGCTGCTGCCGGCAATGGTGGTATTTCTGAAGTGGCAGAATGTCTGGATATTTCTCCCACAGACATAGAGGCTTTATCCTCCTTTGCTAAGAGCCAAGGGATTGATTTGACGGTTGTGGGACCGGAAGCTCCTTTGGCCAAAGGCATTGGAGATTGCTTTCGAAAACAGGGTCTGCCTGTCTTCGCTCCCGGAAGGCAAGCGGCCAAATTAGAATCCTCCAAAGTCTTTGCCAAGGAACTGATGAGAGAGTTTGCTATCCCTACGGCAGAATTCTCTATCTTTACCAATTCCCGAGAGGCGCTTCTTTATTTAGAGAAAAAAGGATTCCCCGGAGTAATTAAGGTCGATGGATTGGCCGCGGGGAAGGGTGTCTTTGTCTGCCACAATCGAAAGGAAGCAGAAGAGGCTCTCAATAAAATCTTTACAGAAAAGCTCTTTGGGGAGGCGGGAAATAGAGTGGTGGTTGAACAATATCTAAAGGGCGAGGAGGCCTCAATTATTTTCTTTACCGATGGCAAAGATATTCTGCCGATGCCTGCCTCCCAGGACCATAAGCAGATTGGCGAGAAGGATACAGGCCCAAATACTGGCGGGATGGGGGCGATTGCCCCCACACCTATAGTAACTGAAAAGCTCTTCGCGGAGGTAATCAACCGCATTGCTAAACCAACAATTTTGGCTTTAAGCCATAAGGACATCCTCTATCAGGGGGTGCTTTACATTGGAATTATGCTCACCGAAGAAGGGCCAAAGGTTTTGGAGTTCAACGTTCGCTTTGGAGACCCTGAAACCCAGGTGATTCTACCCTTGCTTAAGAGTGATTTAGTGGAGATAATGGAGGCAGTACTCAGTGGGAATTTAAATAAAATAAAAGCAAACTGGGATTCTCGAGCGGCTCTCTGCGTTGTTTTGGCCTCGGCCGGTTACCCGGGTAAGTATGAAAAGGGCAAAACCATTTTTGGTTTAAGAGAGGCAGAAAAGCTAAGGGATATCTTTGTATTCCATGCCGGTACGAAGAGAGAAAAGGGAAAATTGCTTACTAATGGGGGCAGGGTATTAGGAGTTACGGGATTGGCGAAAACCCCTAAGGGGGCAATCGAGAATACCTATGAGGCGGTTAAAAAAATTAGTTTTGAAGGTTGCTACTTCCGGAGAGATATTGGTCAGAAGGCACTGACCCAGCACTAATTTTTTTAGAGGGATTATTTCTAAGTATAGAAAATTAGTGCTGGGGTTGATAGGAAAAGGTTAATATGGTATAATAAAAATATGGCTTTAGACAGGGAAACAAAGAATAAGATAATTTCAGGACTTTCTCACCATAAGAAGGATACAGGTTCTCCCGAGGTCCAGATCGCCCTTTTTACTGAAAGGATTGAGAAATTGACCAAGCACTTTCAGAAACAGAAAAAGGATTATGGCTCCCGACGGGGATTGCTTATTCTTATTGGAAGACGGCGAAAACTGCTTAATTATTTGAAGAGAGAAAATCCTGCAAGATATGAGAAACTCATCGCAAAGTTAGGTCTGAGGAAATGAAAAAACAGATTGAGATTGGCGGGAGGTCTCTAATCATTGAGGCCGGTCAGATGGCTGAACAGGCTGACAGTGCAGTAACAGTTCGTTATGGAGATACCGTTGTTTTTACATCGGTAGTGGCTTCGGAAGAGCCAAAGGAAGAAGCAACATTTTTTCCGTTGACCGTAGACTATCGGGAGCATACCTCTGCCGCGGGTAAATTTCCCGGCGGTTTCTTTAAACGAGAAGGTCGACCTACCGAGAAAGAGATTCTCACCAGCCGTCTTGTTGATCGAAGTATCCGACCCCTTTTCCCAAAAAATTATAAGAATGAGGTTCAGGTTACCTCCCTTGTCTTTTCTGCCGATACTGAGAATGACCCTGATATCCTTGCTCTCATTGGCGCCTCAACCGCTTTATCCCTTTCTGAGATTCCATTTCTTGGTCCTGTGGGAGCGGTAAAGGTGGGCTATGTGGATAAGAAATTTGTCATCAATCCTACCTTCCCTCAATTAGAAGAAAGTAAACTAAACCTCGTTGTGGCAGGAACTGAAACCTCAACGGTTATGCTTGAAGGAATGAGTTCATTCCTGCCTTCAGATTTAATCCTGAAGGCAATTGATTTCGCTCAAAAATCAATCAAATCACTTATTGATGTTCAAAAAGAGTGGGAAAGCAAGGAGAAGAAAAAAGTATTATCTTCCTTTTCCGAGAGCAATCCTGAATTATGGAAGAGGATGCAAGAGTATCTTTCTCCCAAGATAAAGGATGCTTACAACTTTCCAAAGAAAAGTGAAAGGGATAATTTTTGGAAGAGACTTTCTTCAGAGACTTTGGAGAGATTTACCTCTCCAGAGAATAGTAAAGAGATGGTAGAGAATTTTTTTGAAGAGATTAAAAAAGAAAAAATCCGAGAATTAATTTTGAATACCGGGAAAAGACTGGATGGCAGAAAGTCTAAGGATTTGCGAGAGATTTCCTGTGAAGCAGGGCTTTTACCCCGGACACATGGTTCTGCCCTCTTCACCCGTGGAGAAACGCAAGCCCTTGTTCTTGTGACCTTAGGGACAGCGAGCGATGAGCAGATTATAGATACTCTCTTGGAAGAATCCTCAAAGCGATTTATGGTTCACTACAATTTTCCTCCCTTCTCTGTGGGGGAGATTCGTCCCAGCCGTGGTCCAAGCCGAAGAGATATTGGCCATGGGGTTTTGGCTGAGCGAGCTCTTTCTGTTGTTATACCCCCGGAAGAAAATTTTCCTTATACAATTCGAGTGGTTAGTGATATCCTTTCTTCCAATGGTTCCTCTTCAATGGCTACGGTCTGCGGAGGTTCTTTGGCCCTGATGGATGCCGGTGTTCCGATTAAATCTGCAGTGGCAGGGGTAACAGTGGGGCTTATTCAGGAGGGGAAGAAAAGGTTGCTTCTTACCGATATTGCGGGAGAGGAGGATCATTTTGGCAATCTTGATTTGAAAATTGCCGGAACAAGTGAAGGAATCACCGCCATCCAGATGGATGTAAAATCTGCTTTAATTACGAAGGAGATTTTGGGGGAACTCTTCTTACAGAGTAAAGAGGCTAGAATTACAATTCTTGAGAAAATGGTGGAAACTATTCCCGCGCCAAAAAAATCTCTTTCCTCTTATGCTCCCAAGATTATCAGTTTGCAGATACCAAAGGAAAAGATTGGATTGCTCATTGGTCCGGGCGGAAAAACCATTAGAAAGATCATTAATGACACAGGGGCTAAAATTGATGTTGATGATGATGGGGAAGTGAAAATTGCTTCTACTGACCAGGAGGCAGGAAACAATGCTTTGAACATGATTAAATCCCTGGCGGAAGAAGCAACTGTGGGTAAGATTTATTCCGGGAAGGTAACCAAAATTATGCCCTTTGGTGCTTTCGTTGAAATTCTTCCCAAGCAAGAAGGCCTGGTTCATGTTTCGGAACTTGACAATAAATATGTCAATAAAGTTGAAGATGTGCTTAAAGTTGGAGATGAGGTGAAGGTCAAAGTGATTGAAATTAATGGAGCTGGTAAGATCAGTTTAAGCAGGAAACGCGCATTGAAGGATGCAAAAAAATGATGCGATTCTCTCGATTAAGCGTATTAGAAAGTCCGATTTACTTCTTCCTACCTTTTACTTCTTCCTACCGCTTTTTCTTTTGCCCTTCCTAAAGGTTCTGAATGAAGATTACATTTCTTGGAGCCGCAGAAAATGTCACCGGCTCAAGATTTCTCGTGGAAAGTGGTAAATCACGAATTTTGCTCGATTGCGGTTTGTATCAAGAAAGAGAGTTCCGCGCCCGCAACTGGGAAGCCTTTCCTGTGGAGCCTTCGGGTATTGATCATGTGCTTTTGACCCACGCTCACCTTGACCATTGTGGATATTTACCCAAATTGGTCCAAAAAGGGTTCAAGGGTAAAATTTTCTGCACTCCTCCAACTACAGGAATTGTACAAATCTCGCTGATGGATTCCGCAAAAATACAGGAAGAGGATGCAAAATTCAAAAGGAAAAGACACAGGCGTGAAAGAAGAAAGGGAGCCTATCCAGAAGTTCCGCTATATACGATTGACGATGCAAAAAATGTGTTTTCTCATTTTGAGAATGTTCCGTATCAGAAAGAGATTCAAATTTCTTCCGATATAAAAGCAACTTTTTACGATGCGGGGCACATCCTGGGTGCGGCAATGATTGAGTTAAAGATAGCTGAGGACGGAAAGGAGAAAAGATGCATTTTTTCTGGAGATATCGGGAGATGGAACAGACCGATCCTCTGCGACCCGACAGTTTTTGCGAAAGCGGACTATGTTTTCATGGAATCTACCTACGGAAACAGACTTCACGAAGAGAAAGAGGTTCCGATAGAAAAACTTCAGCGGGTGATCGTAGAGACGAAAGAGGCCGGAGGAAATGTCGTTATCCCCACCTTTGCTGTCGAGCGAGCGCAGGAGCTCCTCTTCTATATCAGCAAATTATTAAGAGAGGATAAGATTCCCCACCTTATTGTTTTTGTAAATAGTCCAATGGCAATAAACGTCACCGAAGTTTTCAAGGAATACTCCGACTATTTTGACAAAGAAGCAAAAGCGCTCATGGGAAGAGGGGATTCTCCGTTTGACTTTTCGTTGCTCAAGACAACGAGGTCAATTGCAGAATCAAAGGCAATAAATTACATCAAGGGGACTTCAATTATCATGGCTGGCTCAGGGATGTGCACCGGAGGAAGAGTAAAACACCATCTGGTGCACAATATCACGCGACCAGAGAGCACAATTCTCTTTGTGGGTTATCAGGCAAAAGGAACCCTGGGAAGAGAAATTCTTGAGAGACCCGAAAGGGTGAGAATTCTCGGGCAGATGTATCCGGTACGGGCAAGGATTGAGAAAATAAATGGTATTTCTGCGCACGCTGATCGAGATGAGCTTTTAAGATGGGCTTCGGGTTTCAAGAAACGACCTGAAAAGATATTTGTTGTCCACGGCGAGAAAGAAGTGGCCGCAGAGTTCGCTTCCACTTTAAGGAAGAGTCTGAAAAGCGAGGTAATCGTCCCCAAATACCTGCAGGAATATTCTCTTTAGTTTTTATCATTTCTTACCGATTTCTACTCCTGACTGGTCACGATGTTCGGGCGCATCTACAATGAAATTATGATAAAACTTAAGATTTATGATATAATATACTGATGGAAAGTTTATTGCTATGCCTATCATAAGTAGATTTTTTGGTATTATGATTTTACATGTTAAAAAGGCAAAATACCTTCATGACTATGTGATATGGCTTCGTTTTAACGATGGCATTGAAGGAGAGATTGACCTTAAAGATGAATTAGAAGGCGAAATTTTTGGTCCGCTGAGAGACAAGAAATTATTTAAATCATTCAGGGTTGATCCAATTTTAGGGACTATCGTTTGGGAAAATGGAGCCGATCTCGCGCCTGAATTCTTACACGATAATATCAAAATTTTTGCATAACCAATCAATGCAGCGAATCGAAAACTGCTGTCGCTGTTTCAATCGCTGATTTCTATGTTATTTAACTTTATATGAAAACCTTTGCTCCTTTCAAATCCTCCGCGGTCCCTAAAGAATAGTTTTACGCTGTTACACTGCCCTACTCTCTCAGAATACCCTTAAAATCCCCAAATCACCATACCGTTTTGGCTTTCTTTTCGTAAGTATTGAACCACGTCATTGCGAGCCCAAAGGGCGTGGCAATCCCTCACTTCATGAGATTACTTCACTTTGAAACAATTGACCAAAAGGTCAAGAAAGAGGTATAATTGTCCCGCCAACGCACTAAGTGGAACTGTAGGACTCATCGTAATTTTTCTCCACAAAGAAGATCTGGAAGATTATATGGAAGCAATGAAATTCCGGGAATATCAAGAAGAAATGTTTAGGGATACAGAAAGGATGTAAGGAGGAAGAATAAAAAATGAGATTACTTATTCTGGTAGTGATGGTTAGCAGTATTCTTGTTGGACCCCTTTTTATTAATTGCACAGCCAGGGCTGAAACAGAATTAAAAAAAGAGATGTTTAGTCCTGAAGAATGGGAAAGAATGAAGAAGTTGGGAGTTATTTCTGATGAAAAACTGGCAGAAAATAAGGGCGAAGGGAAAGGAGTCCTCGGAGTAACGGCTGGTAGTCGGGTGATTATGCGAACTAATGACCATATAATATTGCTTATCCTTATTCCGTTAAAGAAGGCTGACAAATGGGGTAAATTTTGGGATTTGGATAGATCTCGACCTGCCTATTTTGCTAAGTTAGATGAACAATTTTATAATGTAACTATAGAAGAAATTATCCCAGGCATATATGAACTTTATGCAAGTATCAAGTTTCCTCAACCTCGAGGTGAAGAAGATAAATGTGTTATCTTTAGATTTAAGGTAAATCTGGAGGCTGATACAAAAGGGAATTTAATACTTTCTCCTATGAGTGGTGATACTCATCAAGGTAATACTGCAATTGGGCTACATGCTGATTTTCGTGTTCGCCCCGACCCTCCTCCCCGTTCTCGCCCTCAAATTTCAGGGGCAGTACAACAAATAGAAAAAATTTGCCTTCACTCAACTATTTCAAGACTCAAAACAATAGAGAGAAAATTGGCAACCAGTAAAGAGAAAAACAGTTTCGAAGAGTCTGGTTTGAAAATTATAGTGAGGAAGGGGGCAGAAAAAAGAATTACTCCCTCTACAATTAAAAGGGTTGAGAAGGCTTTTCAAAGTAGTTGGAGGAGCTATTGGGTAGTAAATAAAGCACCAAAAATCGATGGAGTAATCAAAGAAGGTGAGTGGGGAAACTTTACATCCATACCACTTTACTATGTAGTGACATTCAAACGGGGGAGAAGAAATGACGCTCTTGCCTGGGACAAGAAAAACAAAACTGCTCGTATTTGCTTTATGAATGATGCTGTTAATCTTTATATGTGTGTAATAGTTCCAGGGAAATATGTAAATGAAGATTTTCAAGTTGCTAGTTTTCATATATCATTAGATTTTAAATCAGGTATCATTGATTCAAAAATACTTCATATTCAATATAATAAAGGGATCTACCCATATAATTTTTGGTTAACTGATGGTTCCTTTAAAAAGGCATTACATAAATGGGGGCGTGAGTTTCATCGAGTTGATATTGAGGGCTGTTATAGCCATACAAGTAAGGGACTTCTAGGAAGAGAAGGGTGTTATACAGTAGAAATGTGTATTCCACTCAATAGTGGAGATCCTTGTGATATTACTATTAACCCAGGTGATAAAATAAAATTCTATGTACATTATGTTGAAGCAACAGGATGGACTGAGCAAGGCACCTATGCGGTCAGCTCACTCTGGCAATTTACAAGAAAGCATGTAGATGCTATAGCACCCTCAAAGTATGGAAAATTAAAACTTTCTGTAAAGGAATGAAAGCTTCGCAGATCCTAATTTCATACCGCCCATAAAATGATAAAAACTCGGGAAAGTCTTATAAATAAAGGGGAAAATCTTCATAATATGGGGAGGGAATGTGGTAGCCGCACCCTTCAGGGTGCGAAGACACAGGCTAAAGCCCGCGGCTACCAGCCTGCGAGAGAAAGGAAGCACAGATTACCTTTGGATCGCTATGAGGGTAGAGTGAGGGTGACTTTTACTCTCTGTATTGAAGGGAAGAAAACTTTTTTCACTGAGAAAGCAATAGTTGATAAGTTTTTAGAAATTCTGATAGAAACAATAGAAACAAAGAATAAGTACAACTGTAAAAACTGGGTATATATATTCATGCCAGACCATTTACACCTGATTTTAGAGGGGAACTCAGAGAAAGCAGATTTATGGAAAACGGTGGTGCTGTTTAAGCAAAAAACAGGTTTTTGGTTGTCCAAGAATAGAAAGGGAATACGATGGCAGAAAGATTTTTACGACCATATCCACAGAAAAGACGAAGATTTAAAGAAACATATAATATTTTGGATAATTCAGTAAGAAAAGGTTTGATTAACCATTGGGAAAATTATCCTTTTAAAGGTTCGTTAGATTTTGATTTAGAGGAAATTATTGCATAGAAAAACGCAGGATAAATCCTGCGACTACCAAAATAGCAAAGTTTTTGACAATACGAAAAATTAAAGAAGGAGGGTTTTTATGTCTCGATTTATATTCAAGAATTATGGTGGAAGCTACCAACTAAGAATCGAAAATGCAGAGGATTTGGAAAAAATTCAGGCACTCGATGAAGCTTTATGGGCAGCTACCAGCATCCCAGTTGACACTTTCAATTGCGACCGTAAATTTACCTCTTACGTAGATACTGACCAAAATGGCCGTATCCGGACCGATGAACTTAAAGCAGCCCAGGCCTGGTTGTTTCGGATGCTTAAGGATTATCGCCGTTTATCCGAGGGTACTGATGTATTGAGGTTTGATGACATCAATACCAGCCACCCTGAAGGTCAAAAATTGCGGGCCTCAGCAGAGCGGATTTTAACCGAGCTCAACGCTTCCGGGGCAAAGGAAATTAGCCTCAATCAGGTCCGGGATTTGCAGACTATTATCGCAGGCTCAGTAAATAATGGAGATGGGGTTATTACTCCGGAAGCAGCAGATGACCCTGACCTTGCCCAGTTCATTGTTGCGGTTATGGAGACGATTGGCTCCACTCCAGATGTTAGTGGTAAACCAGGGATTAGCGAGGAACAGATGAAGAGCTTTTTTAAGGAAGCAGAAGAGCATCTTGCGTGGAAATCCAGAGGAGAAATTCCTCAAGGAGAAAATGCCACGGAAATTATGTTCTGGGGAACCGCAACACCGCAAGCCTATGAGTTAGTGATAAGCTTAGAGGATAAGATTGAACAATATTTTACACAGTGTGCGATGGTCAGGTTTGACGAACGCGTGGCAGCTCAGATGAAACTTCGGGATAAGGAGTTTGAGGAGATGGATTTTACGGATAAAGAAGCGATGGAGACCCGTCTTAAAAATGCCCCGTTGGCTCCGCCTGAGGTAGAAGGCATCTTAGATCTGAAAGGAGTGATTAACCCTTTATACGTTAAGCGCTTCTCTGAGCTGAAAGAAAAAGTTTTAAGACGTGCCGCGGTCAAAGAGCTCACTAAAGAACAGTGGGATAAAGTAAAAACCATCTTTGCCCCATACCGCGCGTGGATAGAAAATAAGCAGGGAATTAAAGTTGAAAAACTGGGTGTAAATAAGCTGCGCACCTATATTGAAGGCTCTTATAAAAAGCGAGTGAGCAAACTTATCGCAAAAGATCTGGCTGTCGCTGAAGAGTTGAAAGATATACGTAAGACAGAGAAACTCATTCTTTACCAGAGATGGTTGATAGAGTTGGCCAACAATTTCGTGAGTTTTGCAAATTTCTATAATCCGGTGGTTCGTTCTCTTTTTGAGGAAGGCACCTTAATCATCGATGGGAGGGAGATGACTTTTACAATGAGACTTCAACTTCAAGACCGAGAAGCACACAAAAAAATGGCAGCGGGTAGTTATATGTATCTATTATATGTGGAAATCACCGGCCATCGGAGCGAAAACATTAAATTTGAGATTGTTACTGCGGTTACCTCAGGCAATGCTGGCAGACTTCATATTGGCAAAAGAGGCATTTTCTTTAGCAGGGACGGCCAGGAGTGGGATGCACAGGTAGTAGATATAGTTGCTAACCCGATAAGCATCTTGGAGTCTATAAAAGCGCCCTTTCTCCAATTTGCGAGCTTCATCCGCAACCAGATAGAGAAATTTGGTAAATCACGCCCGATTAAGACGGGAGCAACTCCTCTTGCCCCCGGTGCCTCGAGTGTAGCACGTGATCTTATGTTGGGAGGAAGCGTCGCCATTGCAGTTCTTGGCTCATCGCTTGCTTATATTACTAAAACACTTTCCCAGGTAAAGCCAGTTCACGCAATGATTGTGTTTGCGGGAATAGTAGCCCTTGTTTTATTGCCGAACACAATCATCGGTTTTATTAAACTACGTAAAAGAGATTTGAGCGTCATTCTGGAAGCAGCAGGCTGTGCAGTAAATTTGCACATGCGGCTGGGTGCAAATCTTGGGAGGTTTTTCACTCATCTGCCGCGTTTGCCCGAGGGTTCGCGTAAACAGCGAAGAGACCTGGTAGCAGAGTTTGTAAGAAAGTTGGGTTATTCTTCCTATAGTTTGAAAAGATTGGTTATCATAGCTTTTGTTACCTTTCTCATTACCTTCGGTATCATCCATCTTTTAATCAGGTACCTTGTATCAAAATAGTCTTGAATCATATATTTCCCCTGAAAGTTTCCATAGTCAGATGTTCAACCTATAAGAAAAAAGAGGTATTCCGGAGAGTTAAAGAAGCAATAGATTTAATAGGCGGAATAGAAAACTTTGTAAGACCAGGAAATAGAGTTCTTCTTAAAGTAAATCTTCTCTCAGCAAAACCTCCCGAGAAAGCTGTTACCACTCACCCTGAAGTAGTAAGGGCGATGGTGAAGCTTATCAAAGAAAAAGGTGGAGTTCCCATCATTGGTGATGCTGCGTCTACAGGTGGAATGGGCCTTTCCTTAAAAAAAGAAGATGCTTTTAGTATAACAGGTTTTCGGAAGATAGCCGAGGAAGAAGGTGCAGAGATAGTAAATTTTAATTCATCGGGGTATAGGAAAGTCTCCATTCCGGATGGCGAGAGGCTTAAAGATGTGAATCTTGCCGTTCCTGTACTTGAGGTTGATATCATTTTTTCCCTTCCTAAACTTAAAACTCACGAACTTACCTTTCTCACTGGGGCGGTGAAAAATTTCTTTGGCTGCATTCCTGTCTCAGATAGAAATATTGCCCACAGAGCTGGTGACCCTCGTGATTTCGCCAAGGCGGTTGTAGATATATATTCTCTCTGTCAACCTTCTTTAAATATCATGGATGGAATAGTAGCTATGGAAGGCGAAGGCCCTGCTCAGGGAGAACCATTTCCTCTTGGGGTTATCCTTGCCTCTTCTAATGCCGTAGCTCTTGATATGGTTGCCTCCCAGATTGTAGGCTATAAACCAGCGGAAATCTATACATCAGTGGAAGCTATGAATAGGGGGTTTGGTCCAAAGGGAATTGAGGAAATAGAGGTAATAGGGGCTCCTTTGAAGGAAGTTATAAGAAAAGATTTCAAGAAATCTTCACGCTATAAAAGCCTGACTCGCCGCACCCTTTATCGTATTCTTGCACCTTTTGGCATGAGATTTTTTAAGGTTTATCCTCTCTCAGATAAGAAAAAATGTAAGCAATGTAGACTCTGCGAAGAAAGATGTCCCGTCAAAGCCATAGAACTCAAGCCTTATCCTGTAATTGATTATGAGAGGTGTATTCAGTGTTTCACCTGTCATGAGATCTGCGAATATGAAGCTATGAGGCTGAGACGCTCCTGGCTGGCAAGGATGATTTCTTAGCCCCTGATTTAATCAGGGGTAAAGAATTTCCCCCCTTCCATTTATCAGGATTCAGGAATCCCGCATTATACTTGCTTTTCCGAGTGGGCGCAGATGGACTCGAACCATCGACCCCTGCCTTATCAGGACAGTGCTCTAACCAGGCTGAGCTATGCGCCCGAAGTTCAGGAAAGCCTTTTCTAATCCTAAACCTTCTCAACGTTAGAAGCTTGTGGTCCTTTTTCGCCTTCAGTAATTTCAAATTCTACCTTATCACCTTCCTGTAAGGTCTTGAAGCCTTCTCCTTTGATAGAACTGTGATGCACAAAACAATCTTTGCTTCCGTCATCCGGGGTAATGAAGCCATAGCCTTTCTGCTCATTAAACCATTTT
>DAOVGU010000141.1 GCA_030672255.1 bacterium | reverse complement strand
TCGGGGTCAATATTTCCAGTTTCCAGCTGAATATCGGCAAAGATAGGAATGGCATTCGCATTGAGGACAGCCGAGGCGGTGGCGACAAAGGTATAGGGAGGGACAATAACTTCATCCCCGGCCCCAATCCCTAAAGAAAGTAGAGAGATTGATAATCCTGCCGTTCCATTGGTACAGGTGATACCACATTTGGCATCCTGAAAAGAGGCAAACTCTCTTTCAAATTCTGCTACCTTCTTTCCGTACCACCATTTACCACTTCTTAAAACCTCTAAAATTGCTTTTTCCTCCTTTTCATTGAATATTGGCCAGGCAGGAAATCCTTTCTCCCTTATTGGTCTGCTTCCCTTTATCGCTAACTTTTCCATTTTCTCCTTTCTATCGTTTATCCCCGGGGATGATATTTATGGTGGATCTCCTTTAATCTACTCTTTTCGATGTGGGTATAAATCTGAGTAGTAGAGATAGAACTATGCCCCAATAGTTCCTGCACCGCTCTTAAATTCGCTCCCCCTTCTAAAAGATGGGTAGCAAACGAATGCCGTAGGGTATGGGGTTTTATTCCATACCTTTTAACTATCTTCCAGAGGCTCTGGCGGGATAGTCCTTTCCCTAATCTACTTAAAAAGAGAATATTTGTTGGTCTATCCTTCCTCGTGAACTTATTCCTCCAATATTTAAGATATAATACGAGTGCGGTTTTTGCTCTACCCCCTATCGGCACTATTCTCTCTTTTCTCCCTTTTCCCATTACCCGGATATAGCTCTGTTTTAGATGGAGATCGGAAACCTTTGAGTTTATGATTTCAGAGGCACGTAACCCACTGGCGTAGAGCAATTCTAAGATGGCCAAATCTCGGCTGCCAAATTTGTTTTGCCTTTGCTTATTAAAAAGAGTAAGTAATTCCTCCACCTCTTCCTTCTTTAAGACCGTAGGTAGTCTTTTCCACAGTTTGGGGGAACTCATATTGCTGAGGGGATTGGAGGGGATAGAGCCTTCAGCAAAGAGGAATTTGTAGAAACCTTTTATGGCCACCAAGTTTCTCGAGATGGAGAAAGAGGAAAGCCCTTTATTTTTTAAATCCTCCAGATAAGGAACAAGACTTTCCTCCGAAATCTTTTCGAAAGAAATTTTTTTCTCATCAAGGAATTTTCTGTATTTTTCTAAATCATAGCCGTAAGAGGACACAGTATTTGGTGAAAGACCCCTTTCCATTTTAAGATATTGGAGATACTCTTCAACTTTCTCTTGCATAAATTACGACACTATCCTATCTACTTACTTTAGTAGTAATATACGTATTTAGCCCCTGATTTAATCAGGGGTCAGATTAATCTTGTAGTAAATTAGTTTCTTAAATTTTTTCTCGTCAATAATCTTTATTCCTAAGGCTTTTGCTCTTTCCAACTTTGAACCCGGCTCTTTTCCCGCAAGAACAAAGCTTGTTTTTGGCGAGACCGAGGAGGTAACTCTTCCTCCAAGATCCTTGATTAGTTTGGCAACTTCACTTCTGGCGAAACTTTCCAATGTTCCTGTAAGAACGATCCTTTTCCTGGAAAATATTCTTTTTATTTCCTTTTTCCTTCCTCTTTCCTGTTTTACCCCTGCTCTTTTCAACTTTTCCAAAACTATTAGACTCTCTCTTGCCCGAAAGAAATTAAAAACACTTTCGGCCATAATTGGTCCGATTTCGGAAAGGGAGGAAAGAGTTTCTAAGTTGTTATTTTTTAATTCTGAAATTGAGGAGAACCTATCGGCTAAAATTTCTGCGGAATGAATTCCGATATGTCTGATGCCAAGAGCAAAGATGAGGTTGGACAGAGGTCTTCTCTTGCTTTTTTCAATAGAGGCTAAAAGATTCTGACTCGATTTCTCTGCCATTCTCTCCAAAGAAACGAGATCCTCAAACTTCAGATAGTAAAGGTCGCTATAGTCGGCCACCAACTTCTTTTCCACAAGGAGATTGACCATTGCTTCTCCCAATCCTTCAATATCCATCGCATCCCGGGAAGCAAAATGTTTGATTTTCTCTCTGACTTGAGCCGGGCATCTAACATTCTCGCACCTGACCGCTACCTCTTCAGTATCCCGATATACTCTCTTTCCGCAGACCGGACATCTCTCCGGCATCCTAAAAATTTTTTCCTTTCCGTTTCTTACCTTTTTTACCACCTTTACCACCTTGGGGATGATATCGCCACCTTTCTCAATAAAGACCCTATCCCCAATTCGGGCATCTAACCTTTTAATTTCGTCCTCATTATGCAAGGTGGCCCGGGAGATGGTAGAACCAGCAAGTTCCACAGGTTCCAATATGGCCACGGGAGTTAAGACCCCGGTGCGACCAACCTGCAGGATAATATCCTTTAATCTTGTCGTCGCCTGCTCAGCAGGAAATTTATAGGCAACCAACCAGCGAGGGCTTTTTGTGGTTGCCCCCAGCCTCTCCTGGGCGACGAGGGAGTTCACCTTGATTGCCATCCCATCAATATCATAGCCCAAGGCGTCTCTTTCTTTTTGAAAGCTCTGGCAATACTCAACTACCTTCTCAATATCGGGAAGTAATTTAACATGAGGATTTACGGGAAAGCCAATTTTCCTTAAAAGCTGAAGAATCTGATAGTGCTCTTTTGCTCCACCCTTCAGAGAGCCAGCATAAACAAGAAGATTTAATGGCCTTCTGGCAACCAAGCTTGGATCAAGCAGTTTTAAGGAACCGGCGGCAGCATTGCGGGGATTGGCAAAAAGAACCTCTCCCCTCTTTTTTCTTTCCAGATTGAGAAGTTTAAAATCCTCCTTTCCAAAGTAAACTTCTCCTCTTGCCTCTATCGGTGAGGAAAAGGAAATAGAGAGCGGTAGGCTCTTGATTGTTCTGAGATTGGCGGTGATTTCGTCGCCCTGGTAACCATCCCCCCGGCTAACACCCTGGACGAAAAGACCATTTCTGTAAATAAGGGAAACTGCTACCCCATCGATCTTTGGCTCAACCACATACTCAGTTTTTTTTAATAAAAGTTTTATCACTCTTTTATCGAACTCAAGTAGTTCTTCGGGTGAATAGGTATTATCAATGGAAAGCATGGGGAACCTATGTTTTACCGCTTTAAA
>DAOVGU010000234.1 GCA_030672255.1 bacterium | reverse complement strand
GGGGATGTTCCTTAATCATTGAGAGGCAAGACCTCCAGCAGTAAAGCCTTTCTAAACTATACCTCGGCTGGAAGATAGAAATGGCTCTTATCCTGATGAATGAAGGAGAGATAAAGAAACTCAAAATAAGAAGAAGGGGAACTCCGATAAGAATGCGCTTATCCCGAAGAATGAAACCCATCATCAGAAGTCCAGCTATGATCCCTAACCAGGGCCCTCTTTCTCTGGTGAAGACGAGGAGAGACCAGGTTAAAAGAAAGATTATTCCCAAGAAAATTCTCTCCCTTTTTGTTTTTTTAAAGAGAAAAAGCACAAGGATTACCGGGATAATAAGAATGAGGTATTGGGCCAGGTAACTTTGAAGAGTGAAAAAGGAATTAACGAAAGAGCCGGGTGCCTTTATAAATTGATACCAACCATATAAGGTAACAATGACAGCAGAGGTTAACCAGGCCTTAATAAATCTTTCTACCTGCTCTTTTCTTTTAATGAGATGGATGACAATGTAAAAGGCAAAGAACCATTCTAAGAGATTGGAAAAGCCCTTCCCCGCCTGGTAGAAACTTGTCCAATTTATGACGACCGAGGCAAAACCAAGAATAGAGAAAAGAAGGATGGGGTAGTCTAATGAGGTAGGGTTAAATTCTATTCTTTTCTTTACGATAAGTTTAACAATCCAGGTAAAAAGAAGAACACCCTGGAAGATATACTTTAAGACGGGACCGGCAGGGATGGAGAAGACCGAGAGGAGAAAAAAAATTTCTACAACATCTTCCAAGGTTTTCACCAGTTTTTCTCGGTTCATTTTTTAATCACAGATTGACGCAGATATACACATTGTTTATGTAGTGGCAAAGCTTGCTTTGCTATGTAGTGGCAGAGTTCACTCTGCTTTATAGTCGAGCAAGCTCGACCACTACCGTAATACACTCATCTCTTTAAGCCTTTTGATGAGCAAATCCTTTTCTCCGCAAAGAGTGAATCCTTCCAAATCATTAATGTCTTTCAGTAACTCTTCGGAGTTGACAGCATCCGGTCTGGCAACAAAGATTTTCTTATGTTTAGTGGCTCTCACTCCTTCCTCGGCGGTCAATAACTCCTCATTTAGCTTCTCTCCCGGACGAAGACCGATAATCTTAATCGGAATATCGGTCTCCGGTTGAAGACCAGAGAGGGTGATGAGGTCTTTTGCTAAATCAACAATCTTTATTGGCTCTCCCATATCCAGAATAAAGACCTCCCCCCTTTTACTCATTGCTCCGGCCTGAATGATGAGGCTGACCGCCTCCCGGGCACTCATAAAGTAGCGCTTTATCTCGGGATGGGTTATGGTTACTGGACCACCTTCGGCAATCTGTCTTTTAAAGAGGGGAACAACGCTTCCTTTACTTCCTAAAACATTGCCAAATCTCACCGCACAGGATTTTATTTCATCGGGAGAAAGTTGCATCATCAATTCGGTGATTCTTTTTGTTGCTCCCATGATACTTTTTGGATTCACCGCCTTATCGGTGGAGATAAGGATGAGCCTTTCCGTTTTTCCTTTTGCTGCCTCCATTAAATTTTTTGTTCCGAGGACGTTATTTCTCACTGCGGCTACCACATTTTCCTCCATTAAAGGAACATGCTTGTGCGCTGCGGCGTGAAAAACTACCTCTGGCTGGTGCTCTCTCCAGATTGTCTCTAAAACCTGTTTCTCTTTGATGTCGTTGACAAGAAAAATGACAGGAAAGGAATGCTCTTTTTTCTTTAACTCCATCTGCAGGAAATAGGTCTCGTTTTCATTATTATCTAAAAGGAGAAGTTTTCGCGGCGCAAATTCCATAATCTGACGGGAAAGTTCGCAACCGATGGAGCCGGCGGCTCCGGTGACAAGCACAGACTTATCCTTTAGATATTGAGAAACCTCATTTAGGTTAATCTCAACCGGCTTTCTTCCTAAAAGGTCTTCTAACTTCACCTCACGAATTTCACTAATTGTCACATCTCCTTTGATAACCTTATACATCCCCGGGATAATCCTTAACTTTATTCTTGCCTTTTCGCAATAACTGACAATCTCTCGGATTGTCCTTCCCGAGGCAGAGGGAATAGCGATAATAATCTCATTGACATTCTTTCGGGAAACGATTCTGGCGATTTCCTTTCTTGTTCCTAAAACCTTTAAAGTATGGATCCTTCTTCCTACTTTTTTCAGGTCATCGTCGATAAAGCCAATAATTTTATAACCTAACTCCGGGTGCTTCTGAATCTCACGTAAGACCATCTCTCCGGCATCCCCGGCTCCCATTATGAGTAGCCGCTTGCTTGGAGATACACGACGCTTTCGAAATTCTTTACGCAACCGGGGAGCAAATCTCACTCCACCGATAAAGAGGAGATTGAAAAACCAATCAAGAAGAAGGACAGAACGGGGAAAGGAAAGGACCCGGACAAAGAAGACAAAGCCAATTGTGGCTAAAGAGGCTATAGTTACTGCCTTAAATATAGTGGAAGCTTCATTAATGCTGGCGTACCTCCAGATTCCACCATAGAGGCCAAAGAGCAAATAAACAATGAGTTTAATGACTACAATAAAAACAGCAATCGGTTGGTATACCTGGAAGTTAGGTGTGGTCAGAAAGTCAGGAAAACGGGCCCAGAAGGCTAAGATCATTGCCAAATTAATAAGGATAATATCGGCGATCAATAAGAAAAAAGTTTGCCTTTTCATCATCATTATTTTACCAGTTTTATGGTCAAAAGTAAAGGGTATCAGCGGTTATTTTTGGCGAGAGCAAACAAAACCTTATAGCGAGGATTAGGGGAGGTAGGTGAAATGGGAAGAGGAGGAGAATATTCGGCCATTTTCTCATCGATTTCAGCAGGTAATGTCTGTAACTTACCAAAGAAGGTTTTTTTAAGAAACTCTTTACCTTTCATCGTTTTTGGCATCAGGTGAAGGGTGACGGCGGTTCTCTTGATTAAAGATATTATTTTATCCTTTATTGAATTTGTGGTGATTGGAAATGCTCCATAAATCTCCACACTGTGAAATCTTTGATTAAGCAACAAAAAGAGCTCGGAAGCAGAAAAATATTCAGTGCTGAATGGAGAAGGGTTAAAATCGGACCAATCCTTGTTTACTGTACAGATGAGAAGTGTTCTATTCTCTCTTAGTACCCGATAAGCCTCCTCAACAAATTTTTCGGGTTGAGCAAGATAGTAAATCGCCTCATACAGTATCACCACATCAAAACTGCCATTTTCAAAAGGCAATTTTTGGGCATCTAATAAATGAAGTTCAACATTATCTCTTCCTTGATAATACCCTTTAGCATATCTTAAAATGTTTTTATCAATGTCCCCGGCAACTACCCTTTTTGCAAATTTTGCCAGATAGCCCAGTCCTATTCCTGCCCCACAGGCTACCTCCAAGACATCCTTTCCCTGGCAAAATTGAGAGGCAAAGTAATAACGATTGCAAATCCTGGCTAATTGCTCGGAGGTTATCTTGCTTCCTGGTATTTCTGTTACAGAGGTATAATCAGTTCCCATAATACCCACAGATACAATCTATTGTATACTTCACATCTTCATCGGTAAGTTCTGGATAGATTGGCAAAGAGAGCACTTCCTCACTTATTCTTTCTGTTACCGGGAGAGTAAAATGGCTTAAATTAAGGGCTTTTTGGTGATGCATTGGTTTTGGCCAGGAGATTAAAACCTCAACCCCTGAATCCCTTAAATATCTGACAAGTTCATCCCTCCTTTTAGAACAGATTACATAATTTTGATAAACATCAAAAAAATCCTTTCCTTGATAGGGAGATAGAATAATATCTCCCGCACCTTTCAATCCTTCATCATACATCTTTGCAATTTCCCTTCTTCTCCTTATCCATTGATTAAAATATTTAAATTTCATATCAAGGATTGCCGCATGAAGATTATCAAGCCGAGAGCACCATCCATAACATTCTATAACATCGGCAGAATCAACCCTTCCATTATCCCTCAATGCTTTGAGTTTTCGCGCAAGGTTATCATCGTTGGTTACAACCATTCCTCCATCCCCAGGAGCACCTAATAGTTTTGCGGGATAAAAACTATAAGTCCCTGCATTTCCAAAAGAGCCTACCATTTTGTCCTTAAATTTTGCACCTAAAGCCTGCGCTGAATCCTCAATGACTATAAGATTATATTTTTTAGCCAGATTCATTATTTTATCCATCCTGCAGGGATGTCCGTTTAAATGAACAGGGATTATCCCTTTTGTTTTGGAAGTAATCGCTTCTTCTATATGCTCAACATCAATATTAAAGTCATCTGCAATATCAACCAATATAGGTTTGGCTCCACATTGAACAATCGCTCCTACAGTTGCCACGAATGTATGTCCAACGGTGATGACTTCATCTCCAGAACCAAAACCAAGAGCACGCGCAGAAAGGTATAAAGCATCGGTCCCTGAATTTACCCCGATAGCATGCTTTGTTCCAATATATCTTGCAATATTTCCTTCAAACTCTTCTAAATGACGCCGCAGGATAAAATCTCCGCCGGACATAACCTCTTCAAAAACCGCATCAAATTCAGATTTCATTTGTTGATATTGCCTTGGATAACCCACAAATCTTACCCGATATTTCATTTATTTTTTCAATATTTTTTTAACTGCTTTACAGATATCCTTTGCTTTAGGATAATAAATACTCTCTAAGGCGGAACTTGCCGGAGCAGGAATATCAGGCAAGGTTATCCGCCTTATCGGCGCTTTAAGATATTTGAAAATATTCTCACAGACCAGAGCAGATACCTCAGCCGCTACGCCGCAGGTTTTCCACCCCCCATCAACCACCACTAACCTGCCTGTCTTTTTAACCGAGGCAAACAAAAGCTCAGTATCTAGAGGTTTTAAAGACCTTAAATCAATTAATTCAGCATCTATTCCCCCTTTAATCAACCCTTTAACCGCACCGACCGCTTCCCACACCATATAGGAACTTGCTACAATAGTAATATCTTTGCCCTTTCTTATTCTCTTCCCTTTACCAATTGGCACAGAATAAATCTTTTCCGGGACATTTCCCTTAATTTTATACAACCAGCGGTCATCAATGTATAAAACTGGATTGTCATCCTTTATCGCACTGACCAGCAACCCCTTTGCATCATAGGGATTAGAAGGCATAACTACTTTAAGTCCGGGGATATGGGTAAAGATTGCCTGTAATGCCTGTGAATGTTGAGCCGCCTGCTCTCCACCTCTGTTTATTATACCCCATATAACTATCGGCACCGATAACTTCCCCCCAAACATATAATGCCAATTCGCCGCCTCATTAATGATGGGATCTGTCGCATACAACATAAAGTCTATTCTTGGATGGACAACAATTGGTCTCATTTTAGCAAGAGCTGCTCCCACTGCTACGCCGGTAATGGCATTTTCAGAAACCGGGGTGTCAATAACTCTTTCTTGTCCGAATTTTTCAATCAATCCCTGGCAAGTACTGCCAACATACCATGGCGATGTGCAACCTTGTCCTATAACAAATACTCGATTATCTTGTTCTATTGTTTGGTATATAGCTTCATTTATTGCTTGAGCATAAGTAACTTTTCTCATATTTTCCAATTTCAAATTAATCCTTAAACACATATTTCATTAAATCTTTTTCTTTCGGATAAGGACTTTCTTTGGCAAACTTATAGGCCAGAGTCACTTTTTTCTGAATTTTATTTCTAATCTTCTCTATTTCTTTTTGTTTTAAAATTTTTTTCTTTATAAGATATTTCTCAAAATTTTTTATTGGGTCTTTCTTCCTCCATTCTTCGATCTCTTCTTTTGGCCTAATATCGGTACGTGTTCCCTGGATATTATCATCCGGTCCTACATGTCCGCGCAGTCTATAGGTCATAAATTCTATAAACACCGGACCTCTATTTCTTCTGCATATTCCAACCGCCTTTTTTGTAGCTTCATAGACTTCTAAAACCTCATTGCCGTTAGTCCGGAAACTTGCAATACCAAAGGGAATTCCTATCTTGAAGACGTTGTTTTCTGGCCGACAGTTTCTAATCGGCATATGGGTCGAATAAAGGTTATTTTCGCAGGCAAATATAACCGATAGTCTTTTAAGTGCGGCAAAGTTTAATGATTCATATAGCACACCTTCGCCAGCTGCCCCATCTCCAAAAAAACTGACCGAGACTCTTTTTTCTCTTCTGATTTTTGCAGCAAGGGCAGAGCCAACTGCCAATGAGATGGTGCCGGCAACAATTGGAGCCGCTCCCAGAATTCCTTTCTCTGGAGCAATGATGTGCATTGATCCACCTCTTCCCTCAGAACAGCCTGTTTCCTTGCCATAGATTTCGGCAATAAGTTTTTGCAAGCTACCTCCTTTAGCAAGGTAGTGACCGTGAGAACGATGCGTGCCAAAGATGTAATCTTTCTCCGAGAGAGCAGCACAGACTCCGGTGGCGATTGCTTCCTCCCCAGTATATAGATGAACAGGACACTTCACCTCACCTCTTAGAATAGGTCCAACAAGGCTCTCTTCACAGAGACGGATTTGGACCATCATCCGATAGAGTTGTTTCAAGAAAACCTTAGAGTATTTTGTCATGATTGACGAAGTCATTGCGAGGAGCGTCAGCGACGTGGCAATCTCTTACTTCTCTGAAGAGAGAGATTCCTCCCCCGTATTAAATACGGGGTCGGAATGACACTTTGTGTCAATTTTTTCAAGGTTTGCAGAAGTATTTTTAAATCGGTTGCAAACGAGTGCTCTCTAACATACTTTAACTGAAGCCTAATTTTTTCTGGTCTTATCTTCTCTTGGTAGGCTTTCTCCGGATCAGAACTTCCGGCAAGAGTCTTTCCCTCATCCGGATTCCATAAAGATGCCCAGTCGGTTATTCCCGGGCGAACGGAAAGAATTGCTTTCTCCTCCTCGGTAAACATATTCACATAGAAGGGCACCTCCGGCCTGGGACCCACAAGACTCATATTGCCCACAAGGACATTGATAAGTTGGGGCAATTCATCCAGTTTATGCTTCCTGATAATTCTACCAACTTTAGTAATTCTGGGGTCATCATTAGCGGTTGAGGGTCCTCCAATTCTTTCTGCATTGGCCACAAGTGTTCTGAATTTAAAAATTTTAAATGGTTTACCAAACCTGCCAACCCTTATTCCCCGATAAAAGACAGGTCCCTTTGAGTCCAATTTTATTAAAATGGCAATAAATATGAAGAATGGAAATAAAACCACAAGCCCGATAAAAGAAAAGATAATATCAAACAATCGTTTTAACATGACTCATACTTCAGATTTTTCGTAAATATTCACAAAGAACGTATAGCATTGTCATTGCGAGCCCGAAAGGGGTGGCAATCCGACACGAAGTGTCATTCCGAGTGGAACGAGGAATCTCTCTCTTCAATGAAGTCAGAGATTGCCACAGCCTTCGGCTTCGCAACGACTGCGTCGGATTGCTTCGTCGTTAATACTCCTCGCAACGACTTCGTCGGATTGCTTCTCTTCGTTCGCAATGACGCGGGGTTCACTTCCTCTTCTCTTTAAGGAGATCCAGGAAGTTTCTTGCTTTAATAATCTTAGTCCTCTGGTAAGATTTCAATGTAAGTAGATCCTCATCCCCGGTAATTATATAATGAGCATTTCCAGAGATAGCGGTATCAATGATCTTATTATCCTTATCATCCCGACAGATCTGGGTAAGATATTCCGGGAGAACGCGAATTATATTTCGGCTTAACAATTCCCGCCATTCCTGAACAAGATTTGTTGGAAGACCAAACTTTGTTCTCAGTTTAGCAACAAGTTCTGCCAGTATTTCTGGAGAAATGATAAGTTCAAAGGCTCTCTCCTTCTGCCAAAGATTGAGCAGTTCGAGAGGAATTCCTCCATAAAGTATTGCCGAGAGAAGAATGTTAGTGTCAAAGACAACCCTAAGCCCCTTAGGCACTTTTAATAATCCTTTCTACCTCTTCTTCGCTCAATTTTTCTGGCTCATAACCACGGCGGCGCAACCACTCCTTAAAGGAGCCTTGAGATTTTTTTATGGCGCTATCAAAACGCTCATTCCAGCGTTGCTGGTTCCTCTTTTCATTTGCCAGATACTCCTCATAAGGAATGATTACCGCTTCTGGCTTGCTGCCTCGTGCCAAAATAAAGGATTCCCCTTCCTTCTTTATCTCATCAATGATAGATTTCAATTTGGCTCTTGCTTCCGTAACACCAATCACTTTACTCATCGCCTCTCCTCCATCCTACTTTACATTTTAGCATACATTATATTAAGTGTCAAAAAGATTATTTTATTGTAAACTTTTTTACAATAACCGGGGTGATTTCTTTGGTTGAGAGAGCACAAAAACGACCTGCCATGCCATCCATTTCAAAAATGGGGTTTTAAGTAATATTGAATCCACTGCTTCAAGAGTGCTTAAGACAAAGTTAAAGCATCTAGATTTACGAAAAGGCACCGCTGCCAAGGTAGCTAAATGAAAGAATCTTATTTCAAGTTTATTGAAATAATGCTTAGCTAAATCCATATCTTTCTTACGCAGAATATGCTCTGTTTCCCATTTGGTTCGTAAATGCGGTGTCTTTCTTCTATATAGTTGTATAAGTGGATTATATTTAAGGGGTTCATTACAAATTATTTCTCCTTCCGGTTTTAGAACTCTTGCCAGTTCCAAGTAAGCCTTTTTAATGTCAAGGTGATGAAGCACGCCACTGCAAATAATGGTATCGAAAAAGTTATTTTCAAACTCCAATTTTTCAGCATCCATTACAAAAAATGATGTATTTTTATCAACTCCCTCGTAAATTGCCTTCTTTTTGGCGTTCTTAATGGATTCGCCTGAAATATCGATTCCTATTGTCTTTGCACCATTTTTCGCCAGGAAGATTGAAGTCTCTCCATTCCCGCAGCAATAATCTAATACCTTTTTGTTTTTACACCTTTGCCGCAACCATTCATTAATAAAGGAGAGAGATCTGCGAGCAACTGAATAAAACTTTTTATTGGATGTGTAAAAGTCATAATTAGAATCGCCCTCCTTTAAACTCCTCAATTTATCATGAAATTCTTTCTCTTCAATTTTTTGCTCTTTTAGTTTCACTTTCGTCACTTTCTCCCAACTAATTTTACCACTCCCCAGATTGAGCCAAGGCCATATCCTATATGAAGCGAGGCAAATATTATGGGGATGGTAAATAGGTATTTTACATTTTTCTTTCTTAATGCAATTTTAAGGGAAAAGCAGATATTAATCAGAGAATACGAACCAACTATAAGCAAAAATAACCAAAAGAAGATAGAAGAAAAGAATGATAATACCCCAGATACTATTATACTCAAAACAAATATAAAAGGAACCAAATGTCTCAAGGAAACAGGCATTATTTTTGTATATTTGAAAGGAAGAATAGCCCAGAGCCCGTTTTTGAAGTTATACTTACAAAATGGTTTAAACTCAGAGCGGGCATAATAGTAACTTACAATTTCAGGGACCAATAAGGTTTTTAACCCCGCTCTTTTTAACCTTAAATTAAACTCCATATCCTGACCCCTTGGGAGATTCTCATTGAAAAGCCCAATTTTATCAAAGACCTCTTTTTTATAACAGCCACCAAATACCGTATCCACCCATTTCGGCTCTTTTGCACCTGTTCTAAATACGGAATTGCCAACTCCAAAAGGATGGGAAAGAACAATGGCGATAGCTTTACCGAGAAGGCTGCTATCCCTGGGTAGGGTTACCATTATTCCACCCACATTATCGGCATTATATCCATTCAGATATTTTATACATTTCAACATATAATCCTTTTCGCAAGTAGTATGAGCATCTATTCTCATAATAATTTCACCCTTTGCATTCTTTATACCGATATTTAATGCACAGGGAGTAATCTTTTTTGGGTTATCCAAAACCTTAATAAATAAATATTTTTTTGCATAACCCTTTAAAATCTCTCTTGTCCCATCCTCACTCATCCCATCAACAACCAGAACCTCTAACTTTTCTTTGGAATAGTCCTGGAGGATAATAGATTCAAGACATTTGCTAATGAACTTTCCTTCATTCCGACAGGGGATTATTATTGAAATATCCATTAATTAATCCTGATATATTGTTCAAGAGCATCTTGCCAGGATGCCATATCGTCACCAATTGTCTCAGAAAGATGATGGTTAGCCAGAACTGAGTATTTCGGTCTTTTGGCCGGAAGGTTTAATTCATCTGAGGTGATTGGAGTTAATTTAATATCCTCAATTTGGGAGAGATGGAGAATCTCCCGAGCAAACTGATACCAACTGCATTCTCCATTGTTGGTAATATGATAAACTCCACAATTTCTGGTTTTTATCACTCTTTTAATTTCTTTAGCCAAATCTATCGTGTAGGTAGGAGATTGAATCTGGTCGGTTACCACCTTCAAGACATTCTCCTCTCTTGCTTTTCTCAGTATTCTATTTACAAAATTCTTTCCGTTTTTCCCGAAGAGACCAGCAGTGCGGATGATAAAATAATTTGGAACTAAATTTTGAATATACTCTTCACCTTTTAACTTACTTTTCCCGTAAATATTCACAGGGTTAGGGGTATCTGATTCAATATAGGGACTCTTTTTCTTGCCATCAAAGATATAGTCGGTGGAGATATAGAGAAGAGGAATTTTCAATTTTTTACTTACTAAAGCGACATTTTTTGTACCTCTCCCATTTATCAAAAAAGCCAAATCCTGCTTTACTTCACAGCCATCAACATCGGTATAAGCTGCCGTATGAATGATTAAATCGGGCTTTATCTGCATAATGGTTTTAATAATTTTATTTTTCTCTGTAATATCTGTTTCCTTGTCTATCCCAATAACTTCATAATCTGAAGAAAGGATTTTTATTAAATCGCTCCCCAGCATTCCTTTTGCTCCAGTGATGAGAACCTTCATAATCAAAATAGTTCATTTGTAGTGGCAAAGTTTACTTTGCTCTCTGGTCGAGCAAGCTCGACCACTACATATTGGTGGTTATATTATTTCTTCATTTTTTTAATCTTTTCCACCAATTTTTATTCTGCTGATACCAGGAAATGGTTTTTTTTAGTCCTTCCTCAAAGCTTATCTTTGGCTTCCAGCCCAGTTTTTTAATTTTAGAACAATCCAGGGAATAGCGGAAGTCGTGTCCTGGTCTATCTTTAACGTATTCAATCATCTCCTCTTTTTTACCCAGTCTTTTTAGAATAGTCCTGGTAATAGAAAGATTTGTCCTTTCATTATCGGCTCCAATATTATAGATTTCTCCGACCTTTCCTTTTGTTAAGACAAGGTCAATTGCCCTGCAGTTATCCTCAACATAGAGCCAGTCCCGAATGTTCTTACCTTTACCATAGACAGGAACTTTCTTTCCTTCTAAAAGATTGCTAATAAAAAGAGGGATTAATTTCTCCGGGTATTGATAAGGACCAAAATTATTGGAACTTCTGGTAATGATTATTGGGAATCCATAGGTCTTATAATAGGAAAGAGAAAGCAGGTCAGCAGATGCTTTGCTTGCGGCATAAGGAGAATTTGGTTTAAGAGAAGATTCTTCGGAGAAAGAGCCTTTCCTTATACTTCCGCAGACCTCATCAGTACTTATTTGAATGAAACAGGAAATATTATATTTTTTTGCTGCTTCCAAAAGGGTAAAGGTGCCATAGACATTGGTCTGAATAAAAGGAGAGGCATCAGCAATGGAGCGGTCAACATGACTTTCTGCGGCAAAATTGATTACGGTATCACAACCTGCCATTGCCTCTTCCACAACCTTTCTATTACAGATATCGCCTTTAACAAACCTATAGCGCGGATTCTTTTCTATATCCTTTAGGTTCTCTAAATTTCCAGCATAACTCAGATTGTCTAAGTTAATGAGAGAATCCTCAGGATGCCTTTTGAGAAAATAATGTATAAAATTGCTTCCAATAAATCCACAACCTCCTGTGATTAGCAACTTCATATAAAATTTCCTTATTTAGCGATCCTAAAAGGATCGCACTACTGTAGTTGCAGTCCCTGCGAAAGCAGGGATTGCTCTGCTATGCCGAGGTCTTATTGCCTCGCTAATTTGATTTCTTCCTCTCCTTTTCCGCTACTAAATTATTTGCTAAAAGAAGGGAATCAAAGGTCCCGGCATCACTCCAGAACCCATCCAGGATATCATAGGTTAAACCCCCTTTTTTTAAGTAATAATTGTTCACATCTGTAATCTCCAATTCTCCCCGGCCAGAAGGTTTAAGTCCCCGGATAATATCAAATACCTGACTATCATACATATATACTCCAATAACAATATAATTGCTTTTTGGTTTTTTTGGCTTTTCTTCGATGGAGACAATTTTTTCGTTCCCTATTTCTGCCACTCCAAACCTTTCCGGATGCTCCACCTCTCTGAGAAGAACTCTGGCACCATCCTTCTGCATCTGAAAGGAATCTACATATTTCTTGATTGAGCCCCCGATAATGTTATCCCCCAAGATAACTGCTATCTTCTCCTTCTCGGCAAAATCTTCGGCTAAAGAAAGAGCAGCAGCAATTCCTCCACTTCCTCTCTGATAGGTATAGGAAAGCCGGCTTAAACCAAGTTCCCTGCCATTTCCTAATAGTCTTAAGAAATCTCCTGCCATCTCCCCACCAGTTACCAAAAGGACATCTTTAATTCCTGCCTCCACAAGACTAAAAATAGGATAGTAAATCATCGGCTTGTTATAAATTGGCAGAAGATGTTTATTGGTAATTGAGGTCAGAGGATAGAGCCGACTACCAGTCCCTCCGGCTAAAATCACTCCTTTCATCTGTCCTCCCTTTCCCAGTTATAGGAAATCTTTTTGGTATCTGCCGGCAATCTAAACTCATCAGGTTTTTTATAATTGTAGATTTCGGTCGGTACATTTATTACGAGGACTTCCTCCTCACTGATACACTTAAAGCCATGGTAAACCCCCTTTGGAATATGGACGAGAAGAGGATTATGTTCACCAACAAAGAATTCATTGATCTCTTTATAGGTAGAGGAATTTTGCCTTCCATCATAAAGGACAACTTTTGCCATTCCCTTTATGGCAGTCACATTATCATCCTGTTTTTTATGGAAGTGCCAGGCTTTAACCACTCCCGGATAGGCAGTAGTTAAATAGACCTGCCCAAATTTGTTAAAGAAATCATCATCAGAACGAAAAATCTCCATCAATCTACCCCGTTCATCAGGGACAACCTTTAAGCTTTTAACCTTCACTCCGCTAATCATTTTTCACCTCATTTATTATCAACTATTCTCTTTTCTACTTCAACTCTCGCAACAGTTTATGAGAGCCAGAACCCAAATTATCGATATAAATATAATCACCTTCCACCAAACCGCTCTCTTCGTTACCATCAACCTCTACTATTCCTTCTGATGATCCAAACTTTGGCAGATATACCCTGGCTGTAGTATTGACAGGAATGTCCACATTCATACTAAAAGAGGTTTTTTCAATTTGTTTAAAATCAATATGTATATTACCCCTCAACGTTGGTAGGTTGATACTTCCAGATGATAAGTTGCCTACTTGTGGTTTAATCAGTATTTTCTTATATCCAGGCTCAAGCGGCTGAATACCAAAGAGCCCCCTTGGAATAATGTTTGCCGGTGCCGTACCCCATGGATGGGCCCAACTCATATTGGATTTTTGATGCCAATCCCATGTCTCAGTGGTTATTGTTGCTCCCTGACTAAGCATGTGCCCCCAGCTATTGCCTTTCTTTGTTTTCATCAAACTCAGAGCATAACCACCCTCGTTAGTTTCATAAAGTGCTTCCAACATAAATTGTGCCCCATATACATTACATACCATACCTTTCTTTTTGATAAAATTCACTACCCTCTCTTTCTTATCCTCTGGAACAATCCCAAATGCTAAAGGAAACATATTAGCATGAAGCGAAGAATGTTCTGAACCCTCACCATCTAAGTACAAACCATTCTTACTGTTGAATAAATGAGTATTTATCGCGTTTTTAATTCGTCTGGCCTTGTTAGTATAATAAAACTTATCTCTACTATTTCCCAATACTTCTGCAATCTTTGCCATCAACGCTATTGCTTTGTAATGGAATGCATTTACAACCGTATTTACTGGCTTGAAATCATACCCGTCTCTCATATTTGGTGGCCAATCTACGATAGGTTTTACTCGCGCTCCACCAGGAAGAATATTTGGAAACTCAATTAATTTATTTTCATCAATGAGATAATTCTCATTTTCACAACTCTCATATGTCCTCTCTTTCAACATCCCATAATAGTTCTTTAGTGAGTTTTTGTTTCCTGTGTGGAGGTAATCTTGCCAGGCCATAAGAATTGATGTCATCTGATATTCCAGGGGCCAGGTAGGATGAGAGAAGAGATATTCCATACTATATCTTTGCAGAAGAACCTCATTATCTACGCAATAGTGTGAGAGCATCTGTATATATGCATCTCCTTCGTATGGCAGTCTTTCCCTTGTGGGACAATCTTGGTATACATCCAGAGCAGTTGCTTTTATACTATACTTGCAGAATTTCCATACATCATTTAATACTCTATCCGACGAAGTAAAATAAGATGCTCTATTATTAAAGGGGTAATGTATCACTATTGCCTTGATTGTTCTTGCATCTAAGGAACTTGGACTGTCGAGAATCTCTCCGTATCTGAATGCTCGGTAACCATAATGTTCTAACGTTCTTTTTCCCTCAGCAAGCGTCCAGAATTCCTGGTATCTATTTCCTGTTCTTAAAATATATTTCACTGTATCTCTGCTTAATAGTTCCTCCCCAAGACGTATTTCTATCTTATGCCCCGAGGTGCTGGTGGTAAAGGTAAGTCTGAGACCTCCTAATATTTCCTTTCCAAAATCAAAGAAGTAATTTCCATTTCCTTTGTTAATCACTTTAATCGGCGATATTTCATAAGCGACTACTGGATATGTCATCTGAGCTATGTAATCTTTATTTGGAGAATCTCCAACCTCTGCCTCATTCCAGGTGGAATCATCGTAATTAACAGTCTTCCAGCCATAAGGATATTGTCTTGCATCGATATGTTCAGTAGATAAATATACATCTTTTCCGTTTTTCACCTTCCAACTATTATCGGTTATTATTGTATCTTGACTGCCATCTTCGTAGAAGATTTCAAGTTGCATCGCAAACTCACCTTGATGCACAAGAGAAGATAGAATATTTCTTCTGCCTTTGCTCAGGGTCTTTGTTACATCATAAGTATTATAAGGATGTTTCCCATTGTAACTACGAGCTGGCCCCATTCCGATAAATCTTCCATTAATGTACAACTTATACTCATGTCTTGCGGTGACAAACACTATGCTATGTTGAATTTCTTTTTCTGGTAGAGATACCTCCTTTCTCATAAAAGTATACTCTCCGCCTTTAATCCATTTTGCTTGCCACCTACCCCATATTCCGGTTATAAACATCTGGGGGAGCGAATATAAACTTGCTTTCTTATCTTTATTCCATGCTCTCACTTTCCAGTAATAAATTGATTTCGGAGACAACCTTTTACCTTGATACTTTACATTAATGGATTCATCGGAAATAATCTTACCACTATCCCACATATTACCGATATTGCTATTTATGTTTGAGAGACTTGATGCTACAAGAATCTGATAGGCTACCTGGTAGTCATTTTTATTAATGCTGTTCACTATCCAACCAAATTCAGGGACACTGCTTTCTATCCCTAATGGTTGTCTTTTAAACTCACAGGTAAGGTTTGTCGGTCTTCCTCTCTTCTTCCTGTTTGTAGAGAGAAAGAATAAGGCTATCGCGAAAATGAAAATGCAGGTTATTAGTGAATATTTTAGCAAATTTTTAGACATAGCTCCTCTTAGCGATGATAAATTTCCTGATAAGGAGTAAGTGCCATTTTTGTAATCTGCTTATAATACTTAATCTTCTCTTGATTATGGGCGATAAAAGAAAGGAATAATTTTATGTTGAAGACAGCAAAAATTGCCCCTCTTAAAAGGGCGAATTCCATGAATTTTTTGTGTTTGTTATAAAAATTAAGTAACCCTTTGATTTGCTCAAGTTCTATTGCAGATCCGAGAGATTTTGAAGATTGCCGACCATAATGAATAACCTCTACTTCTGGATTAAAAACAATTTTCCAACCTTTCTTTTTCATCCGGCAGTGCCATTCTGTCTCTTCGCCATAAGCCAGGGTTACCTCGTCCATCAGTCCGACCTCTTCTATGGTTTCCCTCCTCACTAATACACAGGCACCCCGAAGGGTATCTACCTCGGCAATCTGATTGTGCCGCCAGAATCGAGATTTATATTCGCCCAGGAGAAGATTGGCAAAAGAATAGGTTAATTTATTAAAAGGAACCAATTTTCTCAGTCCGAAGATGTTTAGACTGTCCTTGAACAAAGATGGAAAACTGTAAGTAGAGTGCTGAAGGCTAAGGTCAGGGTTAACCAATTTAGGACTTATTACTCCAACCCTGGGATTCTCTTCCATATATCTGATTAATTTATCAATGGCACGACTTAAAATAACGGTATCGTCATTAAGTATTGAAATATATTTAGAATGAGAAGATTTTATAACATTATTATGATTTTCAGCAAATCCTTTTGGTTCCGAATTAATAAGCAGAGTAATATCGGGGAATTCCTTTTGTATCTTCCTGATTATTTTATCTTCCTTCCAATTACAGATGACATAAATATTAAATGGCGTGACAGTTTCTTTGAATATTGAACGCAGGCAAGGAATAATAAATTTTTCATTTTTCCCGATGACAATAGAAATATCAAGAATTTCTTTGGCCATATTGTGCAGTTGATAATTTTTCAAGATAGAATTTCTGTGGAATGAGCATGCTAATAATAATTGAGATAGCCAGAGAAGACCAGAACATCGTGGCATAGGAAATGGGTAACCAAATTGAGTATAAAAGGAATGTTGTTATGAAAGATACAGCGGTTAAGTTAATCAAAGAGATTTTATCCTTACATTTATAATAGTAGAAAGAGGCAAAAAATCCCAAAATCATATTAAAGCACACCATTCCTAAAAATCCAAAATCAACATAAAGTTCCCTCAGATAACTGAAAACATTATATTCAAATGGGATGTGAGCAGGATGGTAATAAAAACTAATATCTTTGCTACCCAACCATTTAAAAAATGGCTTAAATGTATAAACACCAAGCCCTAATTCAAAATCGCTGGTTTCTAAAAATTGACTTAAGGCAGGGATTGAACCGGAGAAAGTATCAAAAACGGAGAGCAAGGAATAAAAGGAAGGACTATCAATCTTCCACCTTAAAGTATCACCATAGAATGATTTGGTATACAGATAGGTATCTTTGACATTTCCTCCGCGCCAATTACGCATCGATGCCAGAATAACAATAATTATAAACAGCAAAACAACATGTCTTAAGGACAGTTTGATGCTTTGCCTTTTTAAAAAAATTTTTGAAAAAACGAAGGAACTGATAAATAGCATTAGCCCCCAGATTATTGTGCTTCTCCCGGTCGTAATTAGACAACCTATCAGAATATTGACCAGGGGCCAAAGAAAGATATATTTTTTAATCTTATTTAAAGTTGCCAAAAGTAATCCTGCAAAAACAAGGGCAACTATATTTAGAGAGAGGAGTAAAGATGATGTCAAAGAATAGATTATTTCACCCCCGGAAAGTGACATTTCTCTGAGTTTACTGTGCAGGGCTGGATTTAATAACAGGGAAAGATAAGCACCCCGATAAAGATGAAGCAACATTAAAATAGGACCGAGCGTTCCCAATAAAGATAGAATTACAATAATCAGGAAAATATGTTGATTATTGACTATCGTGGTACATTTAATTCCCTGAATCCGAGCCTTACTTATCATTCTTAAAAGAGCTGGCGTTAAAGCGCCAAGGAATATTGCTGAGAAACTTGCAGTGATGAAAATGACCATTTTAATGCTGATGGGTGTGTATTGGATGGGGCCAACGATTGTGCCCAATACCGAAAAGAACCAAACCATAGAAAATATTGATAGGGGATTCCAGAAACTTTTATATAAAGTCTTAAAGAGCAAAATAAATGTTAACAGGATAAAAGCAAGTGAAATATTACCGATCATAAATTCTTATCCTTTCAGGAATTTGTCTTAGCCAATCCGTTTTCAGTAACCAGAGAATTAACAGGTAAACTGCTCCCAGGAAAATTTCAAAGATAATTAGGTAACAAAGTCCTAAAGTTATAAAGGGTTTTACCAAGATTGCTACCCCTGCCAATAAAAGATTAATAATCGCAGCTATCCAAAAACGTTTCAAATCCTTTTTCAGGTTTTCCGGGTATATCTTTCTTAAGGAAATATAGGTTAAAATTCCCAGAGAGATTAATCCCGAACAAAAGGCAATGCTTAAACTGATAACCGGACTAAAGAACTTAAATACGAATAATAGCATTCCGGCAATCAGCAAAAAAGTACCCAGAGATATAGAAATGTTTATTGTATTTATTGGTTTAACCTTTATCGCATCCAGAACGTTTCTCATCGCGATATAGAAAGCATAAAAGATTGCGGAAACAAGTACAATGCGCATTACAGGAATAGCAGCAAAGAATTTAGAACCTAACCAGTATTCCACTATGCTATCGGTGAATATTATTAATTGAATAGATATAAAAATGGAACACTGGAAAACAGCGGCAATAAATAAATCCAAATTTTTCTTTATTGTTTCTTGCTCCCCTTGAGCGACCAGGTGACTGACTTTGGGAAGAAGAATTATGCCTATTGGAGCAACCATTCCGCACATTCCCATCAACAGACTCTGGCTTACGGAAAGATAGCCTACTTCTTCAATAGAGGTAAAATGAGCCGCAAAAATGGGACCTAAAGAGAAAAGTCCGGCAAGAGCAAAATCACCGGGAACCCGGGGTAGGCTATAAGAAAATAGTTCCTTTGATGAATTTCTAAGATGTACTTTTTTAGAAGGTGCAAAGAGCTCTTTAATAAAGGATAAAGAAAAAAGGAAAGCAATTATAAGAGTGCTACTGCCTACCAAGATTATTAACCTTGAAATAGTAATATTTTTGAAAAGAATAAGAATAGTAATCGGGAGCAAGGCTAAATTTATTACCTGAAGAGAATTGAAGGTTTTTACGAATAATCGTCCGCGGAAATAGGAATAAACCAAAATGTGTAGGACTAAACCCATCAAAAGAAATGAAAAAGGCAAAACCAAATCGGTATAAGCAATGTTGCCAAAGAATGTTCTGGCAAAGCGAGCGCTAAATAGATTTGCTATCAGCAAAAACAACAGGGTAAAGATTGCTATTGTGAAAGAACTGGCTTTTAAGTAAGAAATCCTTTGACCTTTATCCTTACTCATCGCAATATATCTTGGTAGTCCTATACCTAAACCTAAAATCAACAAAGGTTGAATAAAACCAGCTACCCTTCTGACTAAGGAATATTCCCCCACACCTTCGGGACCAAAGTTTTTTGCGAGTAGCCGGTAAATAAAGATAAAACCTATTAAAACTATTGTCTCGGTGATAAAGGTTAGCGAAATATCCTTAAATGTCGCTTTCATTTTTAAAGAGTATAAAATTTTGCTCGAAACATTAGATTCCTGTTTTCACAGGAATGACAGTAATGAGATTGCCACGGCCTTCGGCCTCGCAATGACAGAATACATTGTCATTCCCGCAATAACACACTCATGTCATTCCCGAAGTTAGTAATCGGGAATCCATCTTATTTCGTAGACCGCCGCCCAATTTTCGTATACTAATTGTGACATTTTTTTATCCTTCAAGATATTTTTAAGTTCTGAATCTTTAAAGGCACTGCATTGCACATACTGGGGGTCAGTCATAATGTAATTTACACCTAAATTTAATAGATACCGATAAGCTTCTTCTGTATTATGTGACCGGTAAAAAGATTTCAATCTTGGGTCGTAATAGCAGATTCCTTTTCTTTCCGCATTATAAAAGTATCTCCCATCTCTAAATACTAAAACAACAGAATCCTCTGGGGTTTGTGTATTAATAAATTCAATTGCCTGAAATACTTCACTTGTATTTTGCAACTTCTCCTTTTGGTCAGCGAAGATATACCTTATTACTTTCTTAATCGCTCCAAATTTTACATAATTTCCCCTAACTATGGAAAGGGGAACATGCCATGCCATCATAACAATTAAAGGGATTAAAACTACTGGCCATAATCCCTTAAACTTGCCGTTTCTTAACCGGCTATAGACTGAACCTATTGCCAAACCCCCAAAGTAGGCGATTATTGGGTGGATGGTAAAGATGTAGCGGTTGTTAAGCCAATACCTATAGATTACGGGAATGGCAAAAAGAATAGCCCCTAATAGGAGGACTAAATCCAATCTTTTTTTATGAATATACCCTATCCAGTAAAAGAGAGCGAACAAGAAGATATAGTAGGAAAGACCAAAAAAGATTGGTGTTGAAAATACCTGCCCCCTTTCGTAAAAAATTCTTCTTAACCATTCCTCCGGTTCTTCACTAATAACTTCAGTCCTTCTCTTGCCAAGTGCGGCTATTTTTTTGAAATGTGAATACTCGAATCTCTGAAATGAGAAATTGGTTCTTAATAGGGAAAGATAGGTACGGAGGATGGGGGGGCTAAATTTGATATGCTTAGTCCCATATCGGACCCCTCCCAGGACAATTGCCATAAGAACAGCTAAAATTATTCTTCTCTTGATACTTTTTTTTGTAAGCAAGAGATACAAAATTATCATTGTCAGAAGGACTAAGAGTCCAGCAGTATGAAGATAAAGGGAAAGCCCAAGCACAATAATGGTAAGTAGGGCAAGAATGAAGGATTCTGAGTTCAAGAATTTGGCCAACAATATAAAAGAGAAAAAGATGAGATACATTCTTGTCGGGTCAATCGTATTGCAGCATGACTGTTGAATAAACAATGGGGTCAATGCCATTAATAAAATACCAAAAGCACTACAGTATTTATTCTTCCTTGTTCTCAGGACAATCCAGAGAAGAATTATCAGGTATAAGCCATACATCGGACTGACAGTTCTGGCTAATATATCGGAATCGGTATTCCCCTGAAGCAGATAAAACCAAGTGTATATCAGAGGGAATCCCGGAGGATGACGAACTTTTAAGTAGGCACCGGTTTTTTCATCCGGTTTTCTCATCGGGTAATGACTAAGATTTTTCTCTTGATAAAGGTATTTTCCATAATAGCCATAGGTTGAAGCATCATGAGTGACAATAGGAAAGTTAATCCCCACGATAAAGATATAAAGCATCACGATAGAGACAATAGCAACAATCAAGATAATATCCTTCTCTAAATTTCTTATTCCTTTAAACCATGCTAAAAATTCCTTTCCTTCAAGAATATTTCTTCTGCCAATAAAAAGCATTAAGAGAAAAATAACACTGACAATGAGAATATAGAATAGATTCGCTTTATTAGGTAAAAATAGGAATAGAAGACAGAGAATCAAAGAGATAATTATTGGTCCCAGACCAAAACCAAGAATAAGGATTTCTCCTGGACTTATTATCTCCTTATGCCTCTTTAAGATAGTTTTAAAGAAAGCGGTAGCAATAAGCCCGGAGAATAGGTATGTTATAATGAAAAATATTAGTTTAATCGTCAACCTCCTTCATAGCATATCATCTCCTAATCTGTATTAGTCTAGTTTATTTTAGACTAATAAATAGATATTGGTCAAGAAATATTTGGAAGGGTACGACAGTCTAACCAAGGCTTTCCAATAAACTATCTATTTCTCGAGGAAACTTTAAGGCCTTACGATAAACTTTGTTGGCTAACGTGAACTCAAATCTTTGAATAGTTGCATCTTTATTCATCCTCGTCGGTTTAGCTTCAGTTGCTTCTTTTAATCTTTGATTAGCTTTTTTGAGATCTTTAATCAGACTTTCTGACTTAGTCATAATTTTTTAATTTTTGATAAAGCCACTTTTTTAAAGTTGGGAGAGACCAAAGAAAAATCAATAATATCAACTTTGTAAGGCAAATCAGATTCTTCTAAAGCTCCTTCAATCAAAACTTTAATCTTT
>DAOVGU010000060.1 GCA_030672255.1 bacterium | reverse complement strand
ATTGCTCAGGCAAAGTCCTCTCTGGATAAAGGGGGAAGATTTTTGGAGAAGGAGGTTTCAACAAGATTTAAAGGGACATTTCTTATGACACAGGCCTCCTTGGTCAATTATATGGATATTTCCCCCAAGCAGATCTTAAGTCCGACCGCCTCCCTCATTCCTTTCTTAGAACATGATGATGCCAATCGAGCACTGATGGGTTCTAATATGCAGCGCCAGGCGGTACCCTTGATCAAGCCAGAACCCCCTTTGGTAAAGACCGGAATGGAGAAGGTTATTGTAAGGGATTCAGGAGCGGTACTGCGGGCAGAGGAAAGTGGAGAAGTTATGGAGGTAGATAGTGAGAGAATTGTGATTAAGAAGGTGTTCTCCAATCCTCTCCAACTGAAGGACAAAACAGTTCACCATTTTAGGAAATTTGTGCGTTTAAACCAGGATACCTGTTTTCACCAATCTCCAATTGTGCGTGAAGGAGAAAGGGTAAAGAAAGGTCAAATTATCAGCGACGGTCCGGCGATCTCACAAGGAGAACTTGCTTTGGGGAGAAATGTGTTTGTTGCCTTTATGTCTTGGCATGGTTATAATTTCGAAGATGCCATTTTAATTAGCGAGAAATTGGTAAAGGAGGATCTCTATACATCCATTCACATCAAGGAATTTAAGGTAGAGGCAAGAGAGACGCCATTGGGTGTGGAAGAGATTACCCGCGATATTCCCAATCTTTCTGAAGAGGCGCTTAAGAATTTAGATGAAGAAGGAATTATCCGGATTGGAGCGGAAGTAAAGCCAAACGATATTCTTGTGGGAAAGATTTCTCCCAAGAGTGAGACAGAACTTTCTTCTGAGGAGAGACTTCTTCGGGTAATCTTTGGGGAAAAAGCAAAAGATGTAGCCAATACATCTCTTTATGTCCCTCCTGGTATTTCAGGAATTGTGGTCAACGTGAGAAAGTTTTCTCGCTCCTTAGAGGAGAAGAGCAAGGCCGAAAAAGAAGCAGAGAGGAAAGAGATTCTTAAGGTTCAAAGGACCTTCAAAAGAAGAAAAGAAGAAATCCTCAAATTAGGGGCAGAGAAGATCAAGCTCTTAATTCCTGGTGTTCAAAAGAGCAAAATTCTTCCCTTTCTCTCAGTTCTTAAGAGCCGTAATTTGAAAAGAAAAGAAAACCTTGAAAGCAGGATCCTTGATCTTATTAAAGAGGAAAAACTGCGGGGGAGGGTTAAAAATCTTTTAGAATTAATAGTGAGAGAGATAAACAGGATTGATTCTCAAACCAACAAATTGATTGAGAGGATCAAAAAGGGTGATGACCTTCCTTCCGATGTTATAAAGAGAATTATCGTAGAAGTAGCAATTAAGAAGGCAATTGCGGTTGGGGATAAGATGTCCGGCCGCCATGGTAATAAAGGTGTGATTGCTCGCATCCTTCCCGAAGAGGATATGCCTTATCTTGCTGATGGAACACCGGTGGAGATCGTCTTAAATCCTTTAGGTGTTCCCTCCCGAATGAATCTTGGTCAGATCTTAGAAACGCATTTGGGATGGGCAGCAGGAACTTTGGGGATCTCGGTTGAAAGTCCTGTTTTTGAGAGCCTTTCCGAAAGTGAGATAAAGAATCTTCTTAAGAAAGCCAATCTCCCTGAAGATGGAAAGGTGACTCTCTATGATGGCCAGGCGGGTGGACCTTTTTTTCAGAAGGTTGCCGTAGGCTATATCTACATGATGAAACTATTTCACCTCGCGGATGAGAAGGTCCATGCCCGCAGTGTGGGCCCCTATTCTTTAGTAACACAGCAACCCTTAGGAGGGAGAGCACAATTTGGTGGTCAGCGATTTGGGGAGATGGAGGTGTGGGCCTTAGAAGGTTATGGTGCTGCTTATACCCTCCAGGAAATTCTGACCGTAAAGAGCGATGATACTATTGGCAGAAGAAGAATTTATGAATCTATCGTCAAGGGAAAAAGTTTCTCCGAACATAGAATTCCCGAATCATTTAATGTTTTAATGAAGGAATTAAGAGGTCTCGGGTTGGATGTTAGAATAGAAAAGGGCAAAGAAGTTAGGAGAGAGATTTCCCTGCGCATTGCCCCTCCTTCAACCATTCGCTCCTGGTCATCGGGAGAGGTGAGGAAGGCAGAAACAATTAATTACCGGACATTTAAACCGGAGAAGGATGGCCTTTTCTGTGAAAAGATCTTTGGCCCGGTAAAGGATTGGGAATGTGCCTGTGGAAAGTATAAGAAGATTAAATATAAGGGCATTGTCTGCGATCGTTGTGGAGTAGAAATTACTACATCAGATGTTCGCCGGGAGAGGATGGCGCATATCGAACTGGCCACTCCGGTTAGCTATATCTGGTTATTTAAAAGTACCGCTAACTGGATGGGACTTCTCTTAGAAATGTCCCAGGCAAGATTGGAGATGATTCTCTACTATGAACGCTATGTGGTGATTAAACCCGGAGAAAGCACCTACCGAAAGAAGGAGTTACTTAGCGAAGAGGAGTATCAAAGAGCCAAAGCTGATTACAAAGGATTTAAGGCTGGTGTTGGGGCGGAAGCCATCAGGGAGCTCTTAAAGGAGATCGATTTAAAAGGAACCAAAAGTGCTCTTTTGCGAAAGATAAAGTCTACTAAATATAGGAGTAAAAGAAAAAACCTTATTAAAACTTTAAGGATTGCCAAAGGTTTACAGGAGAGTGGGGTGAAACCGGAATGGATGATTACCAATATTATCCCCATTTTACCTCCGGATCTCAGACCTCTTTTGCCCTTGGAGGGAGGGAGGTTTGCTACCAGCGACCTCAATGATCTCTATCAGAGAGTGATTAACCGCAATAATCGCTTAAAAAGATTATTAAAGTTAAGAGCTCCCGAAATTATTATTCGTAATGAGAAACGCATGCTTCAGGAAGCGGTGGATAATCTTCTGGATAATGGTCGGCATGGTAATCCTGTGCTTGGCCGGGGAAATCGACCCCTTAAGTCGATCTCAGGTTTCCTGAGAGGCAAGCAGGGCAGATTTCGGCAGAATCTCTTGGGTAAGAGGGTTGATTATTCAGGAAGGGCGGTTATTGTCGTTGGGCCTGAATTAAAAATTAATGAATGTGGATTACCCAAGTATATGGCCCTCGAACTTTTTGCTCCCTTTATCCTAAGAGAATTGAGGAAAAGAGAGTACATTCATACCATAAGTTCTGCGAAAAGAGCCCTGGAGAAAAATGAACCAGAGGTTTGGGAGATATTGGAGGAGGTAATAAAGAACCATCTTGTTCTTCTCAACAGACAACCGACATTGCATCGCTTATCCATTCAGAGTTTTCAACCAAGGTTGATCGAAGGCAATGTGATTAAACTGCATCCCCTTGTCTGCTCTGCCTTCAATGCTGACTTTGATGGGGATCAGATGGCTGTCCATGTTCCTCTTTCTCCGGAAGCGGAGATGGAGGCCAATCTTTTGATGAGTGCCGCGACGCACATTCTCTCCCCAGCCAATGGGAAGCCTATTGTTACCCCCACTCAGGATATTATAGTTGGATGCTATTATTTAACAAGCATTGAGCCAAAAGAGCCAGGCCCTGAGATTTACAGCAATTCCAATGAAGCCATCGCTAACTACCACTCTGGTAGGCTCTCCCTTCATACTAAAATTAAGGTTCAGATCGAAAATGAGATTAGGGAGACCACAGTAGGCAGAATCCTTTTTAATGAGATTTTGCCGGCCGGTTTGGATTTTAAGAATCTTCTCATTAATAAAGATGTTTTAGGAAGATTGATTGATGAAATCTTCTCTAAGTTTGGCTATCAGGAAACAATAAAATTTTTGGATGATGTGAAGGAACTGGGATTCAGATTTGCCACTCTTGGTGGAATTTCCATCTCAATAGATGATCTGATAATTCCTGAGAAAAAGAAGGATTTAGTTGAAAGGGCGAAGTTTCAGACAGATCGCTTTGAAAGGGATAATCGGAAAGGGATAATTACCGATGGAGAGAGGTATAATAAGGTGATTGACGTTTGGGCCTCGTTTACTAATAAGATTGCCGAAGAGGTCTTCTTTGCTCTGGATAAGAGCCAAGGAAATGGATACTTCAATCCTATCTTTGTTATGGTTGATTCTGGAGCCCGGGGGACACACACTCAGGTAAATCAATTAGCGGGGATGAGAGGTTTAATGACAAGGCCTACTAGGAGAATAACCGGCGGGATTGGTGAGATTATCGAGGCCCCTGTTATTTCCAACTTCAAGGAAGGATTGAATGTTCTTGAATATTTTATCTCCACTCACGGGGGGAGAAAAGGGTTAGTCGATACCGCTCTGAAAACCTCCGATGCGGGCTATCTCTCCCGAAGGCTTATCGATGTTGTTCAGAATGTTGTGATTACTGAGGAGGACTGCGGCTCTATCGATGGTGTTCTTATTGGCCCTATTCTTGAAGGTGAAAAGATCGTTGTCTCTCTGAAAGAGAGAATTGTGGGAAGGGTTGCTCTGGATAATGTTGTCGATATTATTACCGATAAGGTAATTGCCAAGAGCAATGAGGTAATTACTCCCGAGATTGCCGATACTATTGCAGCTGCAGGAATAGAAAAGATTAGAATACGCTCTGTCCTCACCTGCAAGAGCGAGCACGGGATATGCAGGAAATGTTATGGCTGGAATTTAGCAACGAGGAGACTTGCAGAGAGCGGGGAGGCGGTAGGTATTGTTGCCGCCCAATCTATTGGAGAGCCAGGAACGCAGTTAACATTGCGCACCTTTCACTATGGGGGAGTTGCCAGCAGAATTGTAGGAGAATCCAGAATTAAATCTAAGTATGCTGGTCGGGTTCGGCTGCGGAACCTGAAGATTGTCATTGGCAAAAATAGGGAAAGGGTTGTTCTCAATAAGGATGGAGAGATTGCCATCTACGATGAGCGAGATCGTGAAATAGAAGGATATAGTACCTTAGCTGGTGCTCACCTGAAGGTAAAGGAGGGCCAAAGCGTCTCTGCGGGAACCCTTCTTGCTGAGTGGGATCCCTATATCATTCCTATTTTTACTGAGGAAGATGGAAAGGTGCGATTTCAGGACATTGAAAAAGGTCTTACCGTTAAGGAAGAGATGGGAAAGATAGCCGGAATCAAGGGGAAAGTGATTATTGAACATAAGGAAAATTTAGAGCCCGCAATCCTTATCGAAAGGAAAAGGAAAATAGTTGCCTATTATCATCTTCCCGTGGGAGCCAATTTGATAGTAAGAGAGGGACAGAGGGTAAGGAAAAGTGACCTTTTAGCTAAGATACCTCGGGTTTCTGGTAGAATGCAGGATATTACCGGAGGGCTGCCCAGGGTTTCGGAACTCTTTGAAGCAAGACATCCTAAGAATCCAGCCATCCTTAGTAAAATTGATGGGATTGCCAAAATTTTGAAGAGCTCTAAAGGAGAAAGAATTATTCAAATTAGAAGTTCTACGGGAACTGTGCAGGAGGAATCCGTTCCTGTGAGGAAACGCCTCAATGTCTCAAGTGGAGAGTATGTAGTAGCCGGAGAGAAATTAACGGATGGATCAGAGGTACTTGATGATATCCTGAAGATTGGAGGAGAGAGGAAGGTTCGGGAATACCTTCTCGATGAAATTCGGGAGGTCTATCGCCTGGAAGGTGTAACAATTAATGATAAACATCTAGAAATAATTATTCGGCAGATGCTCTCCAAGGTAAGAGTGAAGGATCCGGGAGATACTCTGCTTTTGGGAGACGAGGCAATTGATAGATTTAAGTTTCAGAGGATAAATGAGGAGATGTTGGGCAAGGGGAAGAGGCCAGCTGAGGGCACTCCAATGGTTTTGGGAATAACCCGGGTTGCTCTCAGTTGCGACAGTTTTATTTCTGCCGCATCTTTTCAGGAGACAACAAGGGTCTTAACCGAAGCCGCGGTAACCGGAAGAAGCGATCCGCTTTATGGATTGAAGGAGAATGTTATTATCGGCCATTTTATTCCTGCGGGAACAGGATTTGTAAAACCAAAATAATGCATACAACAAATCAATTAGCAAAAGGAGCGCGAAGAAAAGGAAAGAGGAAATCCAAATTTTCTGCTCTCGGAGGTTGTCCCCAGAAGAAAGGGGTCTGCCTTTATGTAAAGACCCTGACCCCAAAGAAACCAAATTCGGCTCTGCGCAAGATTGCGAAGGTGAGGTTAACAAACGGAGAGGAAGTGATTGCCTATATTCCTGGAATTGGTCACAGTCTTCAGGAGCATTCCTTAGTTTTAATCCGAGGAGGTAGAGTAAAGGATCTTCCTGGTGTTCGTTATCATATTATAAGGGGAACGGCCGATACCACGGGCGTAGAAAATCGCAAAAGCTCGAGATCAAAGTATGGAACGAAAAGGGAAAAGCCAGGGGTGATAAAAGCAGAGGAAAAACCTGCCGAGCCAGCTGCCGAGCCAGAATCCCCTACTTAAATAATAAAAATGCCGAGAAAGAAATATGTAAGAAGAAGGGAAATCTCTCCCGATCCAAAGTACCAGAGTGAGGAGGTGGAGAAATTTATTAATTGTCTGATGAGGAAAGGTAAAAAATCTTTGGCTCAAACCATATTTTATAAGGCGATAGAAATAGCATCAAGAAAGGTAAAGGAAGATCCCCTTGCTCTCTTTAAAAAAGCGATTGAAAATATGAGGCCTCTCTTAGAGGTGAAATCGAGGAGAGTGGGAGGAGCTACCTATCAAGTCCCGATGGAGGTTAAGCTACATCGCGGCACCTCCTTAGCGATGAGATGGATCATTAATTTTGCCCGGAAAAGGAAAGGTTTGCCAATGGAGGAGAGACTTGCGGCTGAATTATTGGATGCCTTTAAAGGGGAAGGCAATGGGATCAGGAAGAAGGAGGAAACTCACCGCATGGCCGAGGCAAATCGCGCTTTTGCCCACTATCGGTGGTGAGGCTCGGAAAGTTTCTTCGGCGGCACGCACAGCAGTCATGCTGTGCTATGAGATGCCTCCTCTGTCTGGGCGTCCATACGGCATCTAATGCCGCTACAGAAACTTTCCTCGCCTCTGGTGGAAAAGAAAATAGATGTATCAAACTCTTACTTTAGAAAAAACTAAAATGGAAACAGGCTATTCTTTGGCGAAGACGAGAAATATCGGGCTTATTGCCCATGTCGACGCCGGAAAGACAACCACCACCGAAAGGATTCTCTATTATACAGGAAAGGTTTATCGGCTGGGAGAGGTTGATGAAGGGACAGCCACCATGGATTGGATGGAGCAGGAGAAGGAAAGAGGAATTACCATTACTTCTGCTACCACCACCTGTTCTTGGAAGGACTATCGCATCAATATTATTGACACGCCGGGTCATGTTGATTTTATGGCCGAGGTGGAGAGGTCATTACGGGTGCTTGATGGAGCGGTGGGGGTTTTTTGTGCGGTAGGAGGGGTAGAGGCCCAATCGGAGACGGTGTGGTTGCAGGCAAAAAAATACAATGTTCCCCGCATTGCTTACATTAATAAGATGGATCGAGCGGGTGCCAATTTCTTTGGAACGGTGGAGATGATGCGTTCACGGCTATCGGCAAATCCTTTTATTCTTCAGATACCGATCGGTAGTGAGAAAAATTTTGTTGGAGTTATTGATTTAGTGAGAGAGGTAGCGGTAATCTATAAAGAGGATGAGTCGGGAATAAATTTTAGGCTAACTACGATCCCTTCCGATCTCGAAACTATAGCAAAGGAATATCACCGAAAGTTATTAGAACAATTGGCAGAAAAGGATGATGCCATTATGCAGAGCTATTTAAACAATCAGCAGATCCCAGAAGATTTGGTTAAAAAGAGCATAAGAGAAAATACATTGAATGGGGAAATTTTACCGGTTTTCTGCGGTTCTTCTCTCTGGAATAAAGGCATTCAGTTGTTGCTTGATGGGATCTGCGATTTCCTTCCTTCTCCTTTGGATAGGCCGCCGATGGAAGGAGCCAATCCCTCTACTAACCTTAGAGAAGAGAGAAAGATATCTGATAAGGAGAAATTTTCCGGTCTTGTTTTTAAGATTGTAAAACAACCTTATGTGGGTAACCTTGCCTATCTGAGGGTCTATTCTGGAGCTCTGAAGGCCGGCTCTTATGTTTATAATAGCAACAAAAAGAGATTGGAGAGGATTTCCCGATTTCTGCAGATGCATGCCAACAAATCGGAAGAGCTAAAGGAGGTTCGTGCGGGAGAAATTGCTGCGGTGATCGGTTTGAAATTTACCACTACGGGAGATACCCTCTGCAGTGAAGATTTCCCTATTCTTTTAGAAAGGGTGCATTTTCCTATTCCTGTGCTTTCGGTTGCGGTGGAACCAAAGACA
>DAOVGU010000053.1 GCA_030672255.1 bacterium | reverse complement strand
TTGAGTTCTTCTTTCTTATCCATTGACATCATATTAGTTATCATAGAAATCTCCTTTCTACCTCTTTCTGCTAAACTTTTGCGCCTGCTTGATAATATCTACTTCTACCTTTTCACTCCAGGCAGTTAACAATCTCTCTGTCCAGATTCCGGGTATTTTTTTTCCTATCCTGACGCTGTTAACCTGGGAAATTGGCAGAATGCAAAAGCTGCTCGTTGTAAAGAATGCCTCATCAGCATTATAGACATCGTACAAATTAATATCTGTCTCTACCACTGGTAGATTCATCTTCCGGGCTAATTCAATCACTGTTTGCCGGCTTATGCCAATGAGTATGTTGCGTGTGCTTGGGGTATATAGAGTATTGTCCGCCACAATAAAGAAATTGGCACCAGTACCCTCTGTAATATTGCCCTTAATATCAAACAATATCGCAAAGGCATTCGGATCTTTCTTCAGTCCCTCGCGTTTGGCAATAAAAAAATGTAGCCGGCTGCGGTTCTTTGCCCTGGAATCTAAAGTCTCTGGCGGGACATTCCGGACATCAGCAGTAACCGCATGCTTGCCTTCAGTATAATAACGTACATATTCCTCATAAGGGAGTGGTGCGGAATATACGATTACCGATGGCTGTTTATCTTTCTGCTTCACCAATGGATGGGGAAAACCCACACCCGGGGTAACCTCAGCAGAGAGCCAAACATCATCTTCTTTATCCGTCAGATGGATGTTGGCAGTTAGCACTTTCTCTATAATATCTGCCATCTCAGTCTTACTTATCAAAGGTTCTAATCCGGCATAACGCATTCCCCTTTCGAGCCGAGAAAGATGCTCGTCTAACCTGAAAACTTTATGCTTAAATGTCCTGAGCGACTCGTAAAAAGTAGCTCCATACATAAACCCAATATCAAAAATAGAAACCTTTGCCTCATTCTCAGAAACCATTTTGCCGTTTAAATAAACTTTTCTCTCCATTTTTTTTACTCCTTAATTTTTATCAAAAGATTCTTTCTGTATCCATTCATCCAATTTCTTTTTTAATTCTTTAGCAATTTCAGATTGTGATTCAATAATATTTACTTTCTCTTGAGGGTCATCTTCAAGATTATAAAGTTCATAAGATTCTCGCTTATTCTCAGGGTCAGAATAATATATAAATTTCCATTCAGGGGTCCTTATACACCATATTCTTCTCTTGTCACCTTTTAATGCCTGCCATCCTGCAGGAGGAGTTGTAGCATATGTTTCTTCTTTAAAATTGATTCTCTCACCTTTTATCAATGGCAATAGCGAATGACCATCGATTTTATCCGGCATAGGGACTTCTAAAATATCTAATATTGTGGGCATAACATCGATTTGTGATACCTGGGTATCTATTATTTTGCCTTTTGGAATTACTGAAGGATACCTTATTATTAAAGGGATCCGGATGTTCTCATCATATAGATTCCCGTCAAGACAGCAGGATGAGTGTCCGAGAGAACCCCTTTCCAGCAGTTGTTCGCCATGGTCTGCTGTTAATACAACTATTGTTTTATCTAAAAGATTTAGTTCTTTTAACTGCTTCAAATATTTTTCAACCTCCATATCAGTTAGTCTTACCAATCCATCATATAGTGCAACAATCGGGGTTCTGTCCTCTTCAGAGAAAGTTGATGTAGCTGCAGGTTTTTCCTCTTGCGAATCCTGGGTAAGGTCAGTTCCCATTTCAGTGCTGCTGATGAGCTCGGGCTTATGGATAATCTGGGCTGTCTTTACAACTTCTAATTTCTTCTTTGTAGATTGGTTCATCTTAAAATCTTTTGGGAGAAACATAGTATCATAAGGTGGCGCTGGATTATAAGGAAGATGCAATAAATCCGGACGGTGCCACAATAAGAAATTGTTATTTTTGTTCTCCCTAAAAAAGGTATTTACATCGGATATTTTTATTTGTGGACCCATATCATCCAAAAAGATTAAATCTGTAGCAGCTACAATGCAGTCATCCTCATGTAGAATATCAAAAGGCTTCTTGTATCTTCTTAATTTTCTATTCAGACGCTCCAAACCCCAGGGAGGGTCAGTGCCTTTAGTTATCGGATAAAGACCAACCAGTAAAGCTACCACTCCTGGCAGGGTATGGTTAGTATGAGCAAACACGTTTTTGAAAAGTACGCCTTCACCTGCCAATTTATCAATAACCGGACTTGTATCATTAGGGTTTCCATAACAATGGAGATGCTCTGGTCTTAAAGCATCACATATAATGAAAAATATGTTTGGCCGATTTGCTTTATGTTTTATTATCCCTTTTAGATTATCCAGAGATTTCATAGAATCAATCACCCTGCAAACTTTCAGGTTTTGATCTCTACTGGTTTTCTTTGCTTTGCCGATTCATAAGCGGCCAGGACTATTTTCAGGTTTCTCAAGCCTTCCTCACCGGATATAATTGGTTCTTTATCTTCAAGGATGCATTCGGACAGATGCCTTACCTCTTCACCATACATAGGCACAGGGTTTACCCTGATTTCCTCAGTGGTTTTTTCAGGCCTGGTCTGTGCAGATTCATAAGAACCCTGCTTTGACCTTATAAGGGTGAGTTTGCCTCCGGGCTCCTGACTTATTGTGCCCTCAGCCAGAAGACTACCCTCGGTCCCATAGACCTCCAGCCGGCCTGCTGCTGCGGCATCAGGTATATTGAAGTTATTGTCTACCAACCCGTGGGCACCATTATCAAATTTTAAGAGCAGGGCGGAGCTATCTTCAACTTTATATCTGTGGGTTAAGGTTCCCTGGAAAGCAAAAACCTCTTTTACCCTTCCTATAAGCATCTCCAGAACATCTATGCAATGTGTCCCCATATCAATCAGGGCTCCTCCGTGGCTTATCCCCGGGTCCTGTCGCCAGGCGCCGGGTATATCCGGGTACCAGCAGGTAAGCTGCGCCCTCCCAAATACAGGATTTCCTATCTCTCCCTTATCAATAATCTCCTTTGCCTTTTTGTGAATAGCCTGAAACCTCATCATATAGCCAGGCATCAGTTTGACCTTGTGCTTTTTGCATACATCTATCATTCTTTCTGCTTCTTCGATATTGGTGGCTATAGGTTTTTCACAGAGGATATGTTTACCACATTCAGCAGCCATAATCACCTGCTGGCAGTGAAGGTGCTGGGGACTGGCAATATATACTGCCTCTACCTCATCATTTTTCAATAGTTCCTTTTCTTTTGTGTACCACCATTTTGCTCCGAACCTTTTCGCCAACTTCTCGCTCAGTTCAGGGACAATATCCATTACTGCTACTAACTGGCTATTATCCACTTCCATCATCTCTGGAACTGTCCTCCTCTGAGCAATTCCACCAATTCCCATTACTCCCCATTTCACTTTATCCACTTTTTTCCTCCTGGCATTTTTATTCTACATCCTTCAAATAGACTCGTTTTCGTATCTTTTGCGCTAATCTGGCAGCAGTGGCAATGGCAATGCATTCCACCATCTCTTCGTAGGATTCTTGAGGGTTTATAGTTTTTACCATTCTCTTGACCATCTTCAGAATCTCTGCTGCTGCATAAGGGAACTCAAAATCTCCAAGATTTGGCGAGTGAATTGCTCCCCATTTGCTATAAGCGCTGGCATACATAGAGGTATGGTAGCTATCGCCTGAGGCACAGTTGAGCACAACACCTGCTTTTGGACGATCATGTTTCTCGCCATAGTCAAGATGAACATAGGCTAATGGGGTTTGCCCCATAACCTCCACAGACTCTACGCCTGCTCCAAAAAGATGCTGGGCTAAACTGATGGCGTGAATATGCCCTGCCATAATATCGCCTCCACCTTTTACAATTCCAAATTCAGGTTCGCCTAACTCCGCAAAGCGGTTGCGAAAACGTCTCGCATGGGGTAGAACTCTCAACATTGATAGAGACATTATCGGGGTCTTATATTTCCTTGCTAATTGTACCAGGGTCTGGGCGTCTTTGACTTCATAAGCAAAAGGCTTGTCAACGAAAGTGGGAATTTTTTTCCTCAACCCTGGAGTAGCCAGTTTCAGATGGTCAGAACCATCACCATTACAATCAGCGATAAAAACAAGGTCCGCATCATCAGAAACTTCCTCAAATGTTTTACAAACTTCCGGTTTGCTATAGAAAACATTAGAAAAAATCTCTGCCACTTCAGGGTCTTCATCCCATACTTTCACAATCTGAAACCCGTCTACAGTAGGAACAGTTATCTTCTTGGGATTGGCATAATCCGTATAAAAATAGATGGTTAAGCCGCCTTTTTGCCAGCTATATTTTGCTTTTATTTTTCTTTTCTTCATTAAAGGAACTATTGATAATAAAGGATCGTGTTTATCCATCAATGCGCCATAATACATTCCGTGAGTGTCGCAGTGAATCAGCCCCACACGAATCGCCTTTTTTGCTTGAGTACTCATCTCGCCCCCTCCCAAATTATGGCTTTTTATCCTTTCTTCAAAATATCCTTCAGATAAACTCGCCTACCTTTCTTTTGTGCTAATTGACCGGCCTCCACGACGGCAATGTGTTCAAGGATATCCTCATATGGGACAGGAACCTTTTTAGTCTCTATCATCTTTTTGAAAAGTCTCAATACCTTTGCACCTCCATGCATAAACTCTGGATCTCCTATAGGCGAAGAGTGGATTGCACCGTATTTAGTATATGCCGCAGCATAAAAGTAGCAGGATTCCGGAAAGATATCAGTAGAAGTATTCAATATTATCACTTCCACCCCGCTTTTCATGTGCAGGTGCAGATACTCCAAAGGAAGTGCCCCCATAGCCTCTACCCACTCAACACTTTTCCCAAAGAGGTTTATGGCAAGAGCAACTCCATGAATAATGTATGCCAAACGCTCTTCCAATCCACCGCTAATCCTCTTACCCTTAAGTTCTTGAGAAAAGGCACCACCAACCCCTTTTATTACACCGAGACCAATCTGAGCTGGGGGTTTTGACGAAGGAATTGGCCATGAGGGATCAGTAATAATTTCGTCAAATCGCTGTTTGAATTTAGCAGCTGCAGGAACATGACTTAACATTGAGGCATTGAAGACAGGAGCATGGTATTGTTTAGCTAATCTTATTATCTCCTGAGCGTCGTTAAGAGTACTGGCAAATGGCTTGTCAACGAAGGTGGGTATTCCTTTTTTCAAAAACGGTATTGCTAATTTTAGATGATCTCCACCACCACCATCACAATCGTTGATGAAAACGGCATCAATTCCATCAACCATTTCTTCTATTCTTTCACAAACTTTCGGTTTATTAAGGAATGTTTCCGAGAAATTTTTTGCATTTCCCGAGTCATAATCATATGTCTTTACGATCTCAAATCCCGGAATTCGTGGCATAGTAAGTTTTTTGGCAGAATATATTTCACTGAAGTAATGGTGGACAACATAGTTATTTTTCCGCAAGAGTAAAGGGTCACATTGTGCTGCCATTGCACCAAAATAGTAACCATGAGTGTCGCAACGAACAAAACCCAATCGAATCTTTTTCATAACTTCCTACCTCCTTTTTATAATTTGAAATGGTTAATGGCTTCCTAAAATAGCCTTCTCTATCTTCTGGACATTTTTTAATTCATCCATAATCTAACTTAATAAACGAGTGGTATTCCCTCTACTAAATATTTATTAGGATAATGGCGATTATAGCCACCAAGGTTCCAAAAACTCTTTTTAGATTTATTCGCTCCTTCCAGATAAAACAGGAAACAGTAGTAGTCAATACCAGACTTCCAACATCTCTCACAGGAAAAACAACTATTCCTGCTACTGTCCGCAGAGCAAGGAGAAAACAGAGGAAATTGAACATTCCCGCTACACCCATTGCCCCGCCCACAGCCAACTCCTTTCTCCCAGGCAGAGATCTCCTTGCTACCGCTAATACAAGGATCAAAATGAATCCTGACAGATTCACAGATAATATATAAAGTTCTCTATAAGAGCTTAACCCCATTTCCTGAAGCATCTTGGTAGTAGTGTTGCACAACCCGGTGCAAAGGAAGGAGATAGCTAACAAAGCTGTAAGCCGTTTTGACCGATAGCGACTGCTCCATTTGATATCACCCAACAAAACCAACGATAGGCAGATCAAAAAAAGAGCTACAATCTGCCATTTATTTGGCCTCTCAGCCCAGATAAATATGGAAGCAAACACCGGGATTACCACTGACAGACTAACAATGGTCCAGCAAGGACCTAATTCACCTTCCTTAATTATATAGAAGAAGGTCAATATGGCAATAAAAAGACTTACCCCTCCCATGACTCCAATTAGAGTGGCAGTGAGGCTAAAATCAGTGCAATGAGTAACGAATATATAAACACTAATAAGTAAGCTGGCAGAAAAGAAGGTTGCTACATTCACCCCGATCAAGTTGCAATTTGTCCGGGAAGCTACCTTATATGATAATGCCCAGCAGGTAGTAAACAGAACACTAAGTAATAAATAATGCATTAAAACCTCTTCACATCAGCTAAAACTCTGGTACCTTTTAAAGCTTGAACTATCTTATAGCCGCGACAATCGCCTTATCAATAAGGTCAAGCATCAGGTCAACTTCATCTTACAATATCCATGGTTCCCTTTTTCTAAAAGGACTTTTAAACTCATTCTTTAATACTCCTTTTTCCTGTTCTCATAACATTCATTCTCGGATTTTTTTATCTCCTCTTCCATGTTGAATTCTGGAGTGAAAAAGGGAGAGGTTTCTTTGACTCCTCCGCTATTAGCAATAATACACCGATTGTTATCCAGCTTCCCCCATTCCAATTCTCTGCCCCCTACCTTAACTTTAACTGTCTCCGTTCTGCTTATTGCATTTCCCGAACAATCCTTCACACAGAGCATGCATCTATCACAAAGCTTTACCCCTTCATATATGGGGTCTAGCTCTAAAGGAGCATCGGTAAGCATCAAAGCAAACCTTTGTCTTGGCCCAAATTCAGGAGTAAGAAATATTTTGCTATAGCCTATTTCTCCTAATCCAGCACAAAAAGCAGCAATGCGAAAATCAATAAGGACATCCGGAAAGGGCTTATCTGGAGAAACAGGTTTTCCCGAACCTATAATAGAACGAATGTTTGGATAAGGAACTGCTTCATACCCTTTATCTTCAAGTAAACAGGCAACTTCCCGAAGAACAACAGGCGCGGAAACCAGGTTTATCAAACCATAACCCATTGATGGATAAGCGTTAAAATATGTTCCTTCTTCAATTCCCCGGAAATAGCCTCTAGGTATACGAAAAGCAAAAACAATTATGACTTTAGCCTCGGGAAAGATATAGATTGGGTCCATTTGCTTTGGCGCTCCATTAAACCGGTCAATAGATACGATTCCTACTAAATCTGAACCTGACTCCATTGCTTTATTCTTAATTTCTTCTGTCAATTTATCCATAATTCCTTGGGATAACCCAATGTAACTTGCAGGTTATCTCTTACACTTTTTTTTCGAACAAAGCCGAGTAAATTCGGCAACTACCAGTCGAGCAAGCTCGACCACTACATCTTTTTATATAGCTTATGTAGTGGCCAACCTTGGTTGGCTGTTATAGAAAAAGTTTTATACTTTACTATACTTTAAAAAAACAAGGAACTCGGGCCACATAAGAAGGAATCTCTTTTGCCCAAATGGTCTTGTATCGAGAAAACATTTTTATTGTTATGAAAACTGTATTACTTCTGGTTGCGATACCAGATCATAGTAGCGCAGCACTGTCAACCTCTCCTGATTAAGAGTTATTGTCTTTCCTTTATCTTTGCCTTCCAATGACTTAACCACGACTTTTTGAGAATCGGTTCCCAGATTTCCAATAGCAACCCAGAGGGAATCATTTACAAAGACA